>PKTY01000144.1 GCA_002869725.1 Desulfuromonas sp.
ACCATCTTAATATCAATAAGTTAGCCCCTCTTAACACGATCTGGAGGGGCTTTCTCTATGGTGCGTCCGGTCCTATTCCGGTGCATTGCCCTCTGGAAGGAAAGGAGGGGGGCAGACGGAAAGCCAGCCTATGCATGGTCCGGTCCGGGGTTTTGGCTCCGGTACTCCTCTGGGGCGATGTGTGGGCAATTGACACACAATGTTTGCTCCCTGCATATGGATGTGTGTATTTTGTCTTCAGCGAAAGTTGCCTACACAAAAAGGATACACTTCCGTGATTTTTAGAGCAGAGGCGAAACCATTGCTGCCTGCTGTAACCTTGGGGAGTACATTACTGGGGACTTGTGGGAATTACTCATTTCTATCGATTAAACTTATACGCAAAAAACGCCGAACGAACAGTTTAACATGCTCTTTGGGGAAATTTATCATTTAACTTTGAGGAACAAAAAAAATGATTAAAGGAACTTTAAGCGATAGCTTGATCATTGATCAACTTATTGGCCATATAGAGGATGTGCTATTCATCATCAGTCCCGACTGGCAAATTGTCCACTATATAAGCCCTTCTTACGAAAGTCTTTGGGGGTATAGATGTGATTACCTTCTGATGAATCCTCTGTCATGGACAGATTCGATACATCCTGAAGATAAAGAAAAAGTCACGAATTTTATAAAAGAAAAGGGCTTGAAGGGACTCGAGGAAATAATTTTCCCTGACTATAGAATAGTCAGACCTGACGGTTCAGAAAGATGGATAAATGCGAGATGTTTCCCGGTTACCAATGATGAGGGAGAGATATATCGTATTGCAGGCATTGCTACAAACATCACTAAACGTAAATTTTCAGAAATCCATTTAGAAAAGGCCAAGAGATCTGCTGAAGCCGCCAACCAAGCGAAGGCGAACTTTCTAGCCAACATGACTCACGAATTGCGCACCCCCCTGATAGGGGTGCTCGGCATGAACGAACTTTTGCTTGACACTCCCCTGTCTGAACATCAAAAGGAATTGGTCTTGACGGTGCAGCGTTCCGGAGAGTCGTTGCTTGAACTCGTGAACGATGTACTCGATTTTTCTAAGATTGAATCAGACCTCATCAAGCTCAACCCAACGGCCTGCATGCTGAGCGATATTTTTAAAAGCATCGAAGAACTTCTCACAGAGACTGCCTCGGCCAAGCAACTCTACCTGCGCTTCGAAATTGATCCTTCTGCAAGAATCTCTGTTTCCTGTGACTCCAGGCGACTGCAACAGGTTGTGGTCAACTTAGTTGGCAACGCCATTAAGTTTACCCAACGGGGGGGAGTTGTTGTACGAGTCAAAATGAGTCGTTGTGAGAATGATGTTGGGCACTTTGCCATTGAGGTAGAAGACACCGGCATTGGTATCAGCCCAGAGGGACAGAACGCTATCTTTGCGCCATTCGTACAGATCGATAGCACCTCGACCCGAGCCTTTGAAGGTACTGGGCTTGGGCTGTCAATCGTCCACAAACTAGTCGAGATCATGCAGGGGAACCTGACAGTCGAAAGCAGTCCTGGAGTTGGAAGCCTGTTCAGGGTTCAATTCGATTTGCCAATTTTAGCCACGAAGGAAAGTGGACGTGCCCCTCTTAGCGATCTGTCAGGCGAGGAGCGGCCCCGATTTACCGGAAAAGTTTTGGTGGTTGATGATTACGATCCAACGCTCAAGCTGGTTCAAGGCTTTCTAAATGAGACAGGCCTGAAGGTTGAGCAGGCTTCCTCAGCCGGTGATGCCCTTGATTGCGCTGAGAAAGACCAGTACCAACTCATTTTGATGGACTGTAACTTGCCAGATACTGATGGCATCAAGGCAACACGCCAGTTACGCGCTAAGGGTTTCAATGCGCCAATTATTGCCATGACGGCTCATGCCGACAGCCGCATTCTAGATGACTGCTTAGCAGCCGGAATGGACGACCACCTCAGGAAGCCATTTCGACGCAAGGACCTCTTTCGGATCGTCATGAAGTATTTTCAGAACAATTGATTCTATTCTCCCAATGGAACTTTTCCAGGACTCGTCCCATATAGGGTGAGCCTTTTTCATTTCCAGTCAAATCTGCCTCCCCCTCCACCCCCCTAAAGGTTCACTTCCGGACCGGAATTGGACCGGACCGACAGCAGCAGTTCCTATAGGACCAGCGTTCATCTTCGTCTTTCAAATCAGACCCCAGAATAGCCTATTCAACGGACAAAAAAAGCCCCACAGGATGGAGGGCCTGCGGGGCAACGGGTTTGAGTTTTAGGAGGTAAACATGAAGAGTTTTGCTCTGTTGATGAATATATTACCAAAACAGTCAGGCATGTCAACGAAAAAATCACAGAAAGGAGTTACATGACCAAGAGCCTTGCGTGCACCAAGAAGTCCATTGAAACCATTCCTGCTCACGATGCTGATAGTCCCAGCCGTTATGCTGAATACAGCGATGCCGAATGTATAGGTCTCCGGCTGAGAGTCAGCAAGGGCGGCAGGAAGTTTTTCCAACATAGGTGCCGCTATGGCTCTCGGAAGAAATGTCTGACCCTCGGGAAGTTCCCCTATGTCACAATCCAGGAAGCCCGTTGCATGGTCAGTGAACACAAATCACTATCTCACGCTGGTTCGGAGGATGCTAAATCTGGCCGTCAAGTGGGGACTGTTGAGCAAGAACCCGGCGTCAGGTCTCGACAAGTTCAAAGAACCACCGCATCGAGAACGCTACCTGACCAAAGAAGAGCTGCCACGCTTTCTGAAGGAACTGGATCAGATGGAAGATAGTCCCTCAACGGCGGCCATCAAGCTAATGCTGTTCACCGGCTGTCGAAAGGGAGAGATATTGTCGCTGACTTGGGAGAGTGTGCAGGAGAACAAGCTCTATCTGCCGATGACCAAGAATGGCCAATCGAGAGTGGTGTTCCTCAATGCCAAGGCCAAGGCAGTCTTGGATGGGCTTCGGAACAACGAGAAAAAAGGCTTCGTATTTCCATCAGAACGAGGATCTGCCTGCGCTCACCTGGAGGATCTTCGGAGAGCGTTCGACAAGGTTTGTGACATTGCCGACATCCAGGCCTTAGGATCCACGACCTGCGTCATTCCTTTACCACCATGGCGATAGCGTCGGGGGCCAGCCTGTATGACGTTCAGAAGCTGCTTGGCCACAGTGACATCGGGATGACTCAACGGTACAGCCACTTGACGGATGACAACCTGCAGAAGGCCACCGAGGGTATGGCCGGGGTGATTGATAGGGCTGGGGGAGGTTGAATATTCCTACCTACAAAACAGAGATCACGGTAACTATGTACGCAACAGCAAACGCCCCTACAGCAATGTAGAGTCTCATCAGCCTCGTAAATCTTCCCCCAATTCCCGACAAGAAATACGCCGCCAAAGAAGCTCCCAGAAGTATCAGCATCACTCTCATATCATCCCCCATTAGTACCATCAGTATACAGCCGGGTCCCTTGAGTGTCAGACCTAATTCAACACCCATGACCATAGCCGACCAATGGGAAAGGTGACAAAAAACACCCTGCGACCAGGAGGGTGAGCCGCAGGGCAACGGGGGTGAAGGTGGTGTGTTCACGCCTTCATCAATAACATACCAAAAAAGTCAGATATGAGTCAACTCAGGCTCATCCTGGGGCGGAGGTTCAAAACCTCTCGCCCGACCATTTTCATATCAATAAGTTAGCCCCTCTGAACACGATCTGGAGGGGCCGTTCTGGGACAATGGCTGGGGCTTTCCTCTTTGTGCTCTGTAGGTAAGACTGGCATTGACACATTAGTATTTACTGATATTGTTTACACTCTACCCACTTAAAACATGAGCAAAATGTCCCGTCAGAAAGCAGAAATCCGTGTCTACTATGGGCCCACTCAAAAGGCCATCGTGTATGACTTTAGCGCTGATATCAGCACAGGAGGGATATACCTTTGCACAAAAATTCCATTCAAAATCGACCAACGACTGACACTTCATTTTTCTCTCCCCGGCAAGGCAACCTCAGTGAATTGTAAGGCTAGAGTGGCTTGGGTAAACCAAGTGAACAACCTCAGCAAACCCGAATTTCCTCAAGGAATTGGAGTAGAGTTTTTGGACCTACCTGCTGAAGAGCTATACTCTATTTCTGCCTACCTTGATATGAATGAAAGAGGAAATGACTCTTCATACTGAGTGCACGTACATTGAATGTAGTCAGAAAATACTCTGACAACCTCTCCCAGCCATCCCCGGTTGGGACGTTCTTCGTCTCACTCCAGAAAATGTCTCCCAAAAAAACCGACTGACTCGACGAACCCGACGTCATCCAGCTACAAGGCGATGAGTGCGACGGGTGATTCCCAAAAGATTATCTTCGGAAGCCTATATGATCCGGCCCGGGGTTTCGGCTCCGGTACACTTCCGGTGCGTTTCTGGGCGTTGGGGTGGGGGGTCGCGAGCATGTTTCGAAGCGGCTTCTAAACAAAAAATTTTAAAAAAATCATTGGATAAAGCTAATTTATTGGCGTTATCCTTGCTTGCTTCTTTGTTGCCCGATTGACCTATGAATCACCAACATCTCTCAATATCGCGTTTTTGGTTGTTTTATCCGAGCAAGAGAATGTCTGAGGTGTCTGATCGTTTGGCTAATTGGCAAGGAGGAACTTGTAATGACCAAAAACTTGGCTGCTTTGCTAGCGGGACTCTTGTTTCTGTTTACTGCAAACAGTGCTTTTTCAGATACTCCAACTAACTCATTGCGTGTCTATGGCCCTGGTGGTCCACACAAGGTTTTGGAAGAGTGTGCACAGCTTTTTACTGAGAAGCATGGAACTGAAGTTATCGTCAAAAAAGCACTCCCCCATGACCTTGACGACCTTGTAACAAAGCGGGGCGACATCTATTACGGTGGTGCGCCCTACATGCTTGAAGAGTTTAATAACAGAAACCCAGGGGTGCTCAATCAAGATTCAGTCGAACATCTCTACCCACGTCAAATCGGGATAGTTGTCAGGAAGGGTAATCCTTATGGGATAATGGGGCTCGAATGTCTAACACGTGACGGAGTTGGATTACTCGACGTGAAACTCGAAAACATGCGGCAGCTTCATGGTGTTTTTGATGACAATATCAAAAACCTAGAAAGTACGGTTTACACAGGGCGCCAAGGCCTCAATGAGTGGCTCTCAAACCGCGACATTGACGCATGGGTGACCTACCGGTCTTGGTACTTTCATCTCGAAGATGAGGCAGAATTTGTCGAAATTTCAAAAGAGAAAGCTTTACGCTCGACTCCGATTGCATTGACTAATCACACTAGATACCCCCTCGAGGCAAACAATTTCATCGAATTCCTTAAAACTGACGAGGCGTATAAAATTTTTCAAAAGCACGGCTGGAATTAGCCGGTGGATCGATAGTATCCTTCAAAAAACGATCATTGAATTTCGAGCAAACGCATTTACGTAAAATACAGTGGTCAGACTGAAACCCCAGCCATCCCCGGTTGGGGCTTTCTTCCTCTGGCTTCCCGAAAAAATTCCCCAAAACACCCGACTGACCCGACGCCAACCTAAGCGACAAGGCGACGAGTGCGACAGGTGATTACGAAAAGATTTTCTTCGGAAGCCTATATGGTCCGGTCGGGGGTTTCTGCTCCGGTACACTTCCGGTGCGTTGTGGAAGGAGGGCAGCTTGACAGGGTTCAAAGTAGCTAAACAGTCCTGGGCTATGTATACTTACCCATCAATCATTCCAGGGAGGAACGACATGCGTCTACCACAAACTTTGACTTTCATTGCGGCATTTTGTCTACTTTCCTTCCTGGCTGGTTGCGCTCCAGAGGTCGGAAGCGATGAGTGGTGCCAAGACATGAAAGAGAAGCCAAAGAAAGACTGGACTGCAAGTGAAGCTGCTGCTTATACCAAGTCATGCATATTCAAAATAGACAAACCTGACAAATAGTCTTCAAGGTCAAGCACCTTAGGCCCCAGCCATTCCCCGTTTGGGCTTTTCTGTTTGTGCCTAAGGAAGCCAGGCTATGCCTGGTTCGGTCCGGGGGTGGGCTCCGGTACTCCTCTGGCGCGTAGTGAGGAGGGCTTGCTGAAAGCGCAGACTTAATATTTTAGGGTTGACTTATTAGTCTGGCCTTATGTTAGGTTGAGCATATGCGAGAATAGGACTTGGAGTCAGTCATGCCTATCAAAATAGTGGACATCATCGTCGAGAGAAAAGGGAAAATTCTCCTCACCAAAAAAGGGGACTTCTGGATTGTTCCCGGCGCTGGGATTGAAGAGGGCGAAACAGAGCTCCAATGTCTGGACAGGGTCGTTGCATCAGAAATTAATGATCAGGTCTCTTCAATATTCACAAGGCTAGATGAAACAGTGAAGGGGTACTCGCCTGTACGACATGGTGATGTTGAAGTCTCCATATACGTCGGAGATGTCAGCACCAAGAAGATGTCAGACATCAAAGACTGCAATGCACATTGGTTTTCGAGAGAAAGCATCCGAGCAATCAGAATTTCGAATATTACCAAGGATGTGCTAGAGCACTATTTCCGCCTCAAGCCTGAAGATGCAGGAAATCATTATGGCCACTTCCTCCAAGCAATCGAGCCCGGAGCTAGCGTCACGCTTGAAGGCGCAAATCCGCATCTACTATGGGCCAGCTCAAAAGACGATATTGTCCGACTATAGTGTTGACCTCAGTATTGGCGGCCTCTACCTCTCCACAAGCTTCCCATTCAAGACTAACCAATCTCTGACTCTTTGCTTTTCGCTTCCTGATCAGCCTGACACAGTCAAATGCAAAGCCCGTGTTGCCTGGATCAATCAAGGGGAGAACCTTTGTAAGCCTGAGCTCCCTGCAGGGATTGGTGTGAAATTTGTTGACCTTTCCTCTGAAAATCTTGCTTCGTTATCGAGTTACTTGAACCTGGAAGCAAACTGGTAATTTCTTTCTGTTTCACCTCAAATAATGATTTGATATGACGAAAGCGACTCTTGCAGAACAGATCAGTTTTGCCACTTCATTCAATCAGAAGGTGTCAATGGCACTTCTGGATGATGTGATTGAGATCATCAAGTCAACACTGGAAAATCAAGAGGATGTAAAGCTGACTGGCTTTGGTACGGTTCAGGTCAAAAGGAAGGACGAGACGAGGTAGAAACCCCCAGACCGGTGAGTCCCTTGAAATCGCATCAAGGTCAATTGTGAGTTTCAAGCCGAGCAGTCTGATCAAAAAAGCGTTAAGCGCTTGGATTACTTCATTCGCTCAATTTCAGATCTTTGGTAGATATCGTTGAGAACTTGTTCAAGGATATGGGCTTTCTTGAAGGCTTCATCTGCAAGGAACCGAAGCCGTTCATTCCCTGACAGGTGACACTGTTCCTCAAGAAGGCTAACTTGGGCACTGACTTCTGACATCATCCCGCGCAAGCTGCATGTCAGTGTGTGGTTGATGTCATTAATTGCGATTTTTTC
>PKTY01000320.1 GCA_002869725.1 Desulfuromonas sp.
GATTCCCTCCTCAAGCGTATTTGCATTGCTGCAAATATGCTCGTTGGCCAACTCGATCCGCCTGTCAGACGAGCCATATCTAAGTGTCTAACTTTATTAAAAAAATATTTTTTTGGTCATCGTTAAAACATTGGTATGTCGGTTGAAGAAGGTAAGGGCCAATCGCGGCGCAGTAGACGCCGTTCATGTCAACCGGAGAACAGAGCATGCCGAGCTCATCAGGATCAGTCGATCAGCAATCAGCCAAGCCGGCGATCGGCGTGATCAAAGTTGACTGGCCCCTGGCGACCCGGGTGCAACAGATGACATCCCGCGGTTTAGAACAATCCGCTTTCCACAACAAGGAGGTAACAATGAGCACAAAGAGCGTTTCGAGTCGTCGCGGCTGGACTGTGGTCCTGGCAGGTACTGCCATCAATCTGGCCCTGGGTATTCTGTATGCCTGGAGTATTCTCAAGGGCGCTATCGTCGATTCGATCAATCAAGGTGGCGTAGGGGCGTTCACTTGGGAGATCTCCTCCGCTAACGATCCCTACGCAGTGGCCTGCCTGGCTTTCGCCTTCTCCATGATTGTCGCTGGCAAGATGCAAGACAAATTCGGTCCTAAGTTGACCAGCATCATCGGAGGTTTGATGGTTGGCGGCGGTTTCATTATGGCCTCACATAGTACTAACTACTGGACCTGGATTGTCGGGTTTGGTCTGCTGTTTGGTTGTGGGATGGGTTTTGCCTACTCTGCAGCCACGCCGCCTGCTCTGCGTTGGTTCCCTCCGGCCAAGACCGGCCTGATCGCCGGTATCGTTGTTGCTGGTTTTGGTCTTGCCCCGGTCTATATTGCGCCGACCGCCAAGTACCTGCTCGGTGCCTACGGCCTGCAGCATTCGATGCTCATCTTTGGTATTGCTTTTTCGATCGTTGTCAGTCTGTTCGGCATGCTTCTCTCCAATCCGCCGGCCGGCTTTGTTGCTGATCCCAATGCTGCCAAATCGGTGACCAAAAAAACTGCCGTCGAAGACAAGACCCCTTCGCAGATCCTGCGCAGTGGCAAGTTCTATGTCCTATGGGCAACCTTCTTCATCGGTGCCGGTGCCGGCCTGATGGTTATCGGTAGCGCCAAAGGCTTGGCCACGGCCAGCCTCGGCGAATGGGCCTTCCTGGTGGTCGCTGTTATGTCGATTGGCAACGCTGCTGGACGAGTCATTGCCGGTGTGGTTTCAGACAAGATCGGCCGGGCCAACACCCTGATCATCATGCTGGCTTTCCAGGCCGCCCTGATGTTCGCTGCGATTCCGCTGACCGATGGCACCTACAATAACGCTGTGGCTCTGGTCATGTTGGTGACCTTCATGGTCTTCAACTACGGCACCAACCTTTCCCTGTTCCCGTCCTTCGCAAAGGACTACTGGGGCGCCAAGAACTACGGCGTCAATTACGGCATTCTGTTCTCCGCCTGGGGTATCGGCGCTTTCACGCTGGTGCGGATCTCCGAGGTGCTCAAGGCCCGTGCAGGTGGCAGCTTCACCATGTCGTTCGCTGCAGCCGGTGCCCTGTTGATCGTTGGTGCCATGCTGGCCAGCACCCTGCGCACCCGCAAGGCTGAAGTTCCGGAACTTGCACCGGCTTTCGAGGAAGAGGAAGATTTGGCTCTGTCGCGGGCAACCAACGACTGATTATCTGATAACCGTTTGCACAACCTTCCTTCTGGTGTCAAACGACAACGGCCCCGCTAGAAATAGCGGGGCCGTTGTTTTCGACTTGCCAAAAAATCTTCAGACATCGATAACACGAAATTCAGTAGGTCCGGGGATTCCTTTGAAATCTTCTATGTATTTTTCAGAAACACTTGAAAGACACATGCTTGCCTGATAATCCTTTTCTCCGTAGTCATTTAACGCCTTTTTGTAGAATGTCTCTGTCATTACGATTCGGTTGGGCTTGGTTTTTGACATCAGTCTAGCCGTCAGGTCGATATCCCGCCCATAAAAATCATTGCATTCCTTGAAGAATGTAATGTTATAGACATCTTCACAGTAATGAATTCCAACTTTGCATTTGTGGAAAACATCAGCCTCAGGAAAATTCTTGAGGTTGTATATGGTAGAATAGACATCTTCTAGTAGTGAGTAGTAATTATTGTAGGTATTTTTTTTCTTTATCTGGCTGTCTGATATATAAACCATCAACTGATCGCCAATTCCTTTGACAATGTTTTCTTTAAAGTCGTTTAGAAAAGAGATAAAGTTGAAGGTGTTGTTAAGCTTTCTTCCCCACTGAGCGAGTGTGTTCTGGTACTTGATAAGCGTTGAATCAATAACGTCTATAAAAATACAAACTCCTGGTGTTTTTTCGAGTGAATTAAGGAGTGTTTCAATTTCTTTAGAGTTTGGGTCTCTGAAGTTGATATAAGTGGCCATTTTTTTCACACTCTTTCGACAAGCGCCCACCGGATAAATTGTCAACAAGGCAAACAGTATCAGAATGATCATCGCCAGGCAATAATCGCTGGAGTAACGGATTGACACAGCGATGGTAACAACTCATAGTCTGGCACACTTGCGACTTTCATGATCGGAGCACCCATGAGCACCCATCACAAAAAGCAACCTTCCGCAAAAAAGTCTGAACAGAGATTTGAAGAATTGACCCTCGATATTTCCGCTGTCGATGAGGACGGGTTCGGGGTTGCCAGTCACGAAGGCAAGCCGGTACAGGTCTTCGACGCGCTGCCTGGGGAAAAGGTTCTGGCGCGCGTGACCCATCGTGGGCGCAATCGGGTCACTGCTGCAACTGTCCGGGTGTTGAAAGCTTCCCCAGCACGTAGCAAGGATAAACCCTGTCCGCACTTCCGTGGCTGCCAGGGGTGCGCTCTTCTCAACTGGACTTATCCGGCTCAGCTTGCCGCCAAGCAAGAGCGCGTCGAGCAAGCAATGGCAGACTATCCGGCTTTGCACGCCGTCAAAGTCAACCAGGTTTGGGCCGCCGCCGAGCCATTTGGCTACCGGGCCAGCGCCAAACTGGTCGTCGCCAAAAAACGCGGCAAAGGGCTGGTCGGTCTCTATCGGCGCGGAACTCACGATGTGGTCGATATTGGTGACTGCCCGCTCCACCATCCTTTGATCAACCGGATTGCGGCCGTGGTTCGCGATGAACTGAGCCGCGGCACGGTCTCGGCTTACGATCCGCGCCATAGTCGAGGTCTGCTGCGCTACCTGCTGGTACGGGTCAGTCCCGCTTACGGCAAGGCCATGGTCACCTTTGTTGTCAGTCAGCGCAACTACCGGGAGCTGACTCACCTGGCCAAGTGGCTGCAACGCAAGGTTCCCGAAGTTATCTCCATTCACCAGAATGTCAATGCCAGCACCGGCAACGTGATTATCGGGCGGGAGACCATCAAAATGCTGGGAATGCCCGACCTGATCGATCAGGTCGGCGATGTGCGTCTGCGACTGGGCCCCACTTCGTTTCTGCAGGTCAACCACGCCCAGGCCGAGCGCATCTATCGGCTGGTCAACGACTGGTGCCGGTTGCGCCAGGGTGAAGCGGTCCTTGATCTCTATTGCGGCGTGGGCGGAATCAGCCTGCACCTGGCAGCGAGAGGGGGGCAGGTCATCGGTATGGAGTCGGTGGCCGAGGCCGTTCGCCACGCTCAGGCCAACGCCCGCATGAATGGATTCGATAATTGCCAGTTTGTCGCCGGTGATGTCGAGCAGTTGCTGGCCGGTGAAGTTTCTTTGCCCGAGCGGCTTGGGGCCATCGTCCTTAATCCGCCACGAGGCGGCTGTAGTGCCGAAGTCCTCTCGGCCGTCAGCGACCTGCATCCGCGGATGATCGTCTACGTTTCTTGCCATCCCACTACTCTGGCTCGTGATCTGGCCCAGCTTGTCAGCAACGGCTATGGTGTTACAGAGGTCCAGCCGATCGATATGTTCCCACAGACCCCCCATGTCGAGAGTGTGGTGTGTCTGGTGGCGGGTTGAACGGCCCGTTGCCATCTGTGCGATTTTTGTTCAGCAAGCTGGTGAAAAAGCCACAGTAGCTGCAATGTGCGCAGTTTTAACCAAGCCTTCAGAAACAGAACAGACCTTCAATCCAAGGATCGAAAAAAATATCCGAGCAGCCATTGGTTAAGACGAATACAGGGTTTTGTTTGTAAGCTCCTGAGACGAAGGGTAATTTGTGCGAAAAGGGGTGGGCTCCGAGGTTTGAAAGACGGGTTTTGTCAAAAGCTGTTCTAGAAAAACGTCGCCAAATCAATAGATTATGGCCTGGTTTTGGCATTTTCTCATGGCACGGTGCAGTTAAGGAAACCTTCAAACCGAAAGGAGGCAGGGGTATGTTGACAAGTTTCGTGGGTGCGTTGGCTTCTTACGTATCGATCATCATCATTGGCCAGGTTGTTGGCCGCGCTCGCAAGTCCGATTAAGCGAGCAGGGCTGGCCAGCCCTGCCATTCAAATTCTATTCTTTTTCAGCTCATCGAGCGGATAGAAGGTGTCCCGCCAGGTGATGCCTTTTTGGCTGATGTTTAGCCATGTCGTGCGCAAGATGATCCAGCAAAATATCGTTGCCGTCAGGGGCCAGCCCAGTGCGTACCACAGCCGGAGTTTGTTGAGTCTCGCGCATTCAACCTGTAAGCTGAGGATGATCATTGCCGTCGCAAAATTCATCCACCAGGTCATGCCGGATGTCGCAAGCAGCGCAGCGAATGGCCAGATACTGAATGTCATGAACAGCAGTACGCCAGTCAAAACAAACCAGAGCCGATAATCGCACCCTGCAAAGGCATTTTTTTCGAGTCCCCGTACCATCTCCCCGACGCTGGCGTACCATTCAACCCTCATGAAGTCTGGTCCAGCGGCGAGATCTTGTCGGAAGCCATTGATTTTAAGGAGTTTCCCGAGTTTAAGGTCATCGTCCGGTCGCATCGAAATAGTCCGGTGGCCACCAACCGCATGATAGGATGAGGCACTGACCAGATTAAACGCACCAATACCAATATGGGCACTGTTGCCAGGTTCACGAGCTTTCCATGGGCGGGTGAACATGGCAAAAATCACCATGAAGGTCAGGCCCATCATCGGCAACAGAATGCCGGGCATAACCATCCGCGGAGAAACGACCAAGTGGTCCAGCTTTTGGTCATCCATCAGCCTGACAGCTCTTTTGAGGATGGTTTTCTCCATGTAGATGTCGGCGTCGGTGAAGAGCAGTAGCTCCCCCCGCGCGTTTTGGGTGCCGACCCACAAAGCGTGGTTCTTGCCCAACCAGCCGTCCGGCAGGCACTCGACGTGGATTGTCTTGAGGTGCGGATGCGAATGAGCCAGGCGGTCGAGGATTTCTCCGGTCAGATCGTCGGAGCGGTCATCGACGACAATCAATTCGTAATTCGGGTAATCGATGGCCAACAACGAGTTCAGTGCTGCCTCAATATGTCGTTCTTCATTTCGGGCCGCGACGAGGATGCTGACCGACGGTGTTGCTGCCTCGGGTTTTAGAGGGATTGCGCCCAGCCTGGGTGTCTGGCGATTACCGCGCAACATGTCGATAGCGATCAACACATAGAAGGTAACCCCTGAGAGAGCCAGCCAGAATAAAATAGTCACTTAACCTCCGCAAAAAATAAGTCTTTTTCGAAGATTATCACCAGGGACTCTCTTGGCAAGCAGCCAGGTGAAAACGTCGCCTTACGTCAATCAAAAACTCTCCTTCGGGGCAACACTTCTTCAGGTTGTCATCCTGATCGTTCTGCTGAGAATCTCTCTGTCGCCATGGCCGCATGAAAAAAGGCCACCTGCTTTCCAGGTGACCTTTTTAGTTTGGTGGACTCTCTCTTTACTTTCTGAGCGTCGACTGGACTTGCAGTAAATATTCTGTCCCAATTTTTTGACCCCATTTGTCATACATCGGTTTCGACTGTGCTCTAAGCTGCTCTTTCTCTTTTTGAGAAAGAGCATAAAATGATACCCCGTTCGCCTTGGCGGATTCAATCTGCTCAGCCTGCTGTTTTTGGGTCAATGCCCGTGCGACGGTACTTTCCTCATTGATCACATCAAGGAAAATTTTGCGTAAATCTTCTGGGAGTTGATTGAGCCAGCGTGTGTTGATGAGATGAACATACAGGCCCTGCGCATAGTCCAGCTGAGTGTAGTGCTTTGCGACATTGAACTTGCCGCTGATGTTGCAAACAATTGGGGTGTGATCAAGGCCTGTGATGACTCCCGTCTGTAATGCCTGAGGGACGTCAGGCCAAGGCATCACGGTGAACTTCAGCCCCCACGCTTTGTAAAAATCAACATTGACCGGGGCTTGTGCTATGCGAAAATTGATTGATTTTGAGTCTTCAATTGTTCTGACTGGCGACTTGGTTGCCCATCCGTAGGACCCATAGCCCGTGATATCGGCAACCAAAATGTTCTGATTTAACGCAGCGTCTCTGAAAGGCTGCCAGAGCTCAGGGCTATTGCGAAATGTTTCGAGCTTTTCAAACGTATCGACAACATAAGGGAGGTTGACAATCCCAAGTGTGTCAGAAACGTTGGCAGCCGCCACAGAAGAACTCATCATGCCCTGAATGGCGCCAAGCTGAAGTTTGCGGATGACATCCTTTTCGCCTCCAAGCAGTGACAGGGGACGAAAGTCGACATAGAGGCGGCCGTTACTTTTTTCCCAAACTTTGTCCCTTATGCGGAACCCCACCGCAACGCCCTCGATGGAAGGGTGGCCTACACAAGAAAGAAGATATTTATATTCTGCTCGGCTGGGGTCGAATTTAGGCTCCCAGTCAGACAAGGGGTCATCCTTTGCACCGACATGACCTGCCAAAACAGAAGTCAATAGCACCAGCAAAAACAGTATAGCCATGCCCAGCCTGAGACTTTTCATTGCTCACTCTCCCTTAGAAATGAAAGATTATGAAAGGCTGCATAATGGCGTCATGGTTAAGAAAAGTCAATCTCATATCTCGCTAAGATAAGGGCGTTTCTCGGAAACCCTAGACAGCTGGCCTCGGAGAAAAGGCTGAGCCTCCATTCGTCTTCGCAACGGGGTCACAGGTGTATGGGCGTGTTCAGAGGTGGATCTCTCCCGGCAATTCCCCTTCCGGTGCAAACCACTCGTTGGTCGAGAAGTCCTGGTCGGTAATCTGGTCAAGCCGTCGTTTCATGAAGCGCCCTTCGGCTTCGACGGCCACTTCACCGTTGGGCAGATAAAGTTCCCCTGATCCGGAAAAAATTCGGCCGCGATCCTGGGTAATTCGACCGATCGCCTTAAGTTCGGTTTTGGTCGGGACCGGTTTTTTGTAACGAACAGTCAGCTCGATAGTAACTCCGAAGGTTTCCGGGTCGGTGATCATGATCGCCCGACCGATCACCTCGTCAAGGATGGCCGCCGTGATCCCGCCGTGGGTGATCTTCGGGTAGCTCTGGTGCTGGTCGCTGGTTGTGAAGA
>PKTY01000026.1 GCA_002869725.1 Desulfuromonas sp.
CCAGTGACCTGCTCCCCTCGGACATTACAGGACTGTCAATCTTTGACCGTGAGCAAAGTCAGTTTCGTTTCGTCAAGGGGCCGGTATTCAACAACCTGGTCCTTGCTGACGAGATCAACCGGTCAATGCCGAAAACGCAAAGCGCGCTGCTTGAAGCGATGGAAGAAAGGAGGGTCACGGTCGAGGGGGTGACCTACCCGCTACCCGATCCCTTCATGGTTATTGCCACCCAAAATCCGGTCGAACAGGTTGGGACCTACCCGCTGCCGGAATCACAACTCGACCGCTTTTTGATAACGACTGGCATCGGCTATCCGCCAGAGGCCATGGAGAAGACGATTATCCAGACCGGGAGTATTCGCGATGGGATCCGTGACATAAAGCCGTTGGTCAGCAGGGAGCAGCTTCTCGAAGCCCGCAGGCTGGCAGCTGAAAATGTCTGCTTGTCTGCAAAAATTGTTGACTACATCTACAGTCTCTGCGCCGCTACGCGCAGTCATGAACTGTTGCTGGTCGGAGTTTCCACGCGTGGCGCCATCAGCCTTGCCGAAGCGGCCAAAGCTCACGCATTTCTCTCCGGTCGCGACTATGTTCTGCCAGAAGACGTCAAACACCTCTTCCCTTCGGTCTGCGCCCATCGCACAATTGCCCGCAATGAACACCAATCGATCGATCGTAAGGAGATCCTCCAATCACTGCTCGACAGCATCCCCGTTCCTTTGGACTGAAACTGACCAAGGCAGGAGTCGTCTATATCCTGCTGACTCTTCTGCTCGGTTTTGCTGCGGTCAATACCGGCAACAACCTGCTCTATCTGATGGTTTCAGCGCTGCTTGGTTTCATGGCGGTTTCCGGTGTGCTTGGCAAATGGAATCTTGCCCGTCTCAGAGTCGAACTTGTCCCCCCTGATGAAATCTATGACGGTGTGGCAACGCTTGTGAAGGTGACGCTGATCAATGAGCGGAGATGGTTGCCTGCCTTTTTCATGGAGATTTGGCTTGATAGCCAAAAGACATTCTTTCCTCTTGTTGAGGCAGGGTATGGCCAGGGCAAGAACCTTACGATGACCTTCAATGGTCGGGGAGAGCATGCACCGGCTCAGTCGGTTGTGAGGTCGAGGTTTCCCGTCAATTTTTTTATTCGCGAACTGGGAGTCGAGATCAGTGGTCCGATCCTGGTCTTTCCGAGGCCGGTTGCGTGCCAGATGCCTCTGCAAGCCGATCCCGGAGGCTATCGAGGTGCCCGTCACAGCCAACACAAAGGGGAGAGTGGCGACATCACCAGGATACGAGACTATCAGGGGGGGGAACCGCTCAAGCAGATACATTGGAAGCTGACGGCGAGGCACGACCAACTAAAAATCAAAGAACTCTCGGCCGCCAGTCGAGCCCCTGTCGTTCTCGATTTGCAGAGCCTGGCAGGAGCAACCCTGGAGCAACGGTTGAGCAGCGCGACATGGTTGGTGAACGAATTGACCCGCAACGGTCGAGCGGTCGGGTTGAAAGGGCGGGATATGGAAATCAGCCCCGATCTTGGACAGCGGCACCGGCTGTTGTTGTTGCAGATATTGGCTTGCTATGGTCAGGATAAAGACGCTTCTTAATCTCCTCAGTGGCGCCGTTGCGTTACTTGGCATGGCGCCAGTGATCAATGCTCTGGATCGTCCATTGGCGATTGTCGGCCCTGTCGCGATCATTTTCGGTCTGTGGTGTGATCACCGCAACCGCTACTACCTCACCCCATGGCTGGCAACCCTGGTTGGCCTGGCTAGCGTTGCCTTCTATGGGATGCAGTTAACGCGGGAGGACGTGGCGACTCCTGTGGTCAATGCCCTGATGCTGTTGCTGGTGATCAGACTGGTCTCGGCCAAGCAAGGCCGAGACTATCTGCAGATCTTTGTCCTCGCTCTGTTCATGCTTGCCGGGTCAACCCTGATCAGTCTGGAATTCGGATATTTGACCTATCTGGTGCTGCTGGTCTTCTCCATTACCATCGGATTGGTTATGTTGACGGCGTATGTCAGCGATAGTGAGCTGACACTGAGATGGCAACAAGCAGGCAAGCTGTTGCGAATTTCTACCCTGCTGCCAGTGTTTTCTCTGTTGCTGATGGTCCTGTTCTTTTTTGTGCTCCCCCGGACCCGGCATCCGTTGTGGAACTTTTTGAACCCGAGAAGCGCCGCTCAGGTTGGATTGTCGGAAAAAGTGCAACCTGGATCCTTCTCCAGGATTTCAGCGATCAAGGCTTTGGCCTTCAGGGTGGAAGCAGCGGAGATGGCCCCTGAAGACCTCTACTGGCGAGCTTTGGTCCTGAATTGGCCTGAAGGGGACCAGTGGGTGCGCAAAACGCCTCCAAAGCAAGGCGCTACGCACCTGCTCGGAGGGCGACCTTCCCGCTTGATATTTTATACGGAGCCGCGTAATGACCGCTACCTGGTGACTCTCGATCGTCCCAACCTGCTCACCGGCGTCCGTTACAATATGGCATCCGACCAAACCTATCTGAGCCGGAGCAGGATAGATCGGCGGATGCGCTATGAAGCCATGGTTCAAGTTGGCGCCTCGCAACGGATCACCGGGATGGTCAACGAATCCTTCTACCTGGAACTCCCCTCTAAAATATCGGACAGAATCAGGCAAGTTGCCGACAGGATCCGGGTCCAAAACAAGACTGTCGAGGGCCGATCGGCAGCTCTGGCCGACTTTTTCCGAACGCAGCAACTCAGTTATGCAGAGGATGATTTGCCGACAGGCGAAGATGTCATCGGTCAGTTTCTGTTCGAGAAAAAAAGAGGATATTGTGAGTTTTTTGCCTCTGCCTATGTCACCCTGGCGCGCCTGTCCGGCATCCCGGCACGATTGGTTGGCGGCTATCTTGGTGGTGACTATAACCCCTTTGGCGGATATTACCTGGTCACGGAAGATCGCGCACACGTCTGGGCCGAGATCCTCAACGAGGAGCGGGACTGGACCAGAGTCGATCCGAGCACCTGGGCCGTCAATGCGGAATCGATGGTTGGCGGTGTTCAGAGACGTGAACTCAATCAGCTGCAGCAGTTGATTGACAGCTTGAACTACTACTGGGTGCAGGCGGTCGTTGTCTTCGACTTTGACCAACAGCTGGAATTCCTGCGAGATGCCAAAAAAAACCTGGGTCAGCTACAAAAGCCCGATATTGCTGGGCCCCAGCTGGCAAGAAGTTTGCTGCTGGTGGTTTCAGCCCTGGGGCTGTACCTCGGATGGAGGTGGCGGCGCCAAAGCGTCGAGTCGCGAATTATGGCAAGGTTTCGAAGCAAAGTCAGGAAGAAGTATGGGGAGACCTCTTTCCCGGCCAGTTGTGGCTTGCAGGAACTGGCTGAACGGCTGGGAGATGAGCGGTGTCGCGAGTTCGCAAGGGTCTATCAGTCGGCTGTTTTCAGCGACCGGCCACTTTCGGCTGAAGAGCTGAAACGCTTGCGTGAACTGCTGCAGGAGCTTTAGGATGGCTGGCGCTGTGTGGCGCGTCGGGGCCTGCTTGGTCTCGATGAGCGGCGCCTCGGGCGGCGTGCTGGAGAGTTGACCTCCTGCTTGGGCGCAGATTGTCTGTTGTCCTGGGCCAATTCAATGGCCTGCTGCCATTGTTGCGCAAGTTGCTGATCTCCACCGTGAATCGGCAGCCACAGTTTGAAGAGCTGCAGCGCTTTGGGAGTTGACGGATGATGCAAAAATCGCCTCTCCCCTTTGCGGCCAGTGCCGCGACTGAGGCGATAGCTGCCGACCAGCAGTTCACGGGCCTGATGGCGCAGTCCGTGAGCAATGCGAAAGTGGTTGCAGTATGGCCCGATCAGCAGCCCGGAAAGTTCGAGGACCTCACTGATCGGTATCTGGCCTGCTGCGTCGAGCCGGCGCCACAACCTGCTGACAAACAGAGCGGCGATGATCAGCGCCTCGTCGGCTTCGCCGGTTTCTTTGGTCAGTCGGTCAACCTGCTCAAGGAGAGTGAAGGTCTGGTCATCCCCCTCATACCCGGCCATCAACGGAGCAAGCAGTCCCATGGCCTGGGCACGGCGCAGCACCTGGCTGCCGACCCCGTTTCGGAACAGACCGAGGACTTCCTCGCGCAGACGGGCCGGGGCGGCCTCAGCAATGAGGGGGGCGCGGGCGTAGATGCCTTCGCGAGCCGGTTCGTCGATGGCAAAGCCGAGTCGGGCCGCAAATTCAAGAGCGCGCAGCATGCGGACCGGGTCTTCGGTGAAACGAATCAACGGGTTGCCGATAACCCGCAGGCGACGGGCGGTCAGATCGGCGAGTCCCCCCACATAATCGATGATTGAAAAGCTGGCAATATCGTAGAATAGCGCATTGATGGTGAAGTCACGACGAAAGGCATCTTGACGAGGGGTGCCGAACTGATTTTGCACGAAGAAGGCATGCTCGGAGGGGTCTTCCGGTAGCTCTTCCGGGCCAGGATGGCGCCGGAAAGTCGCCACCTCAACCACATGGTCCGCGCCAAAACGGATATGAGCGAGTCGGAAGCGACGGCCAACCAGAAAACAGTTGCGAAAAAGTTTTTTGATCTGTTGCGGCGTGGCATCCGTTCCGACATCAAAGTCTTTGGGCCTCTGGCCAAGCAGCAGGTCGCGAACTCCACCGCCGACCAGATAAGCCCGGTAACCATTGCGGCTCAAGCGATAGAGCACCTTGAGGGTATTGTCATCAATGCGGGTTCGGGAGATATGGTGCTCTGCCCTTGGCAGGACAAGCGGCTGGTCTGAAGACGCTGCTTGAGAAGCAAGATCGGTGTTCATGAATGACTGTCTGGAATTGTCAGGTGACCGCATGGCTCTGTATAACAGATTCTGGTGGTTGGGGAAAGACTGCTGGCTTGACCAAAGATCGAGCCGATTGTAACTGTCGAAGCATAAACGTAAGCAAGTTTTTAGTGAAGTAAAGATAAACGATGACAGCAGCAAAGATATCGCAAGCTGATGGCTATACGCTGGTTATCCTCGGGCCGACGGCATCAGGCAAAACGCGTCTGGCGGTGGCGGTGGCGCGGATCCTGGGCGGAGAGATCCTCTCGGCCGATTCCAGACAGGTCTACACGGGGCTGGATATCGGTAGCGGCAAGGATCGTCAAGAATATGGCGAGATTCCCTGTCACCTGCTCGACCTGGTCGGTCCGGAGCAGGAGTTCAGCCTGTTTGATTTTATCAGGGAGTATTGCGGGGCGCTCAAACGGGTCTGTGAGGCGGGTCGGTTGCCGGTTGTTGTCGGCGGGACCGGCCTTTACCTGGATGCCGTCCTGCGAGGCTACTCCCTGGTCGAAGCAGTTCACAACCAGGAGTTGCGCAGCACGCTTAAAGGAAAGAGCCTCGAGGCGTTGCGCAAGCAGCTGCTGGAGTTGCGCCCAGATCAACACAACCGCACCGACCTGGACGAGCGGGAGCGGTTGGTGCGGGCGATTGAGATCGCCACAGCTAACATCAATGGAACATCGACCAGAATCGAAGTTCCGACAATGTCATCGCGTGTCTACGGCCTGCATTGGCCGCGGGAGCAACTTCGCAAAAGGATTGTCGGGCGCCTCAAGGAACGTCTTGAAGCTGGATTGATCGACGAGGTCGCTGGCCTTCATGCGGCAGGAGTGACCTGGCAGCGTCTCGATCTGTTTGGTTTGGAGTATCGCTTCGTTGCCCGGTTTCTTCAGGGAGAACTTAACCGCAACGACCTGTTTCAGAAGCTGGCGACAGCCATTCAGCAGTTTGCCAAGCGGCAGGAGACCTGGTTTCGTCGCATGGAGCGGCAAGGGGTGAGTATCCACTGGCTCGACGCCACCGGCGATCCTTTGGGAAAGCTGCTTGATGACTGGCGTGGGGAGCCGTTGTGAAGCCTTTGCCGCCGTTGGTAAAGAGATACCTGGACCGTCAGGGATCGGGAGGCCACTGGGCTCTCTCCGGGAGTCGAAGAGAAGGTCTGCGCGGTGCTGTGGTGATCCCCGCTCTGGCAGAGGGGGAGAGCCTTTTTGCCACCTTGAAAAGCCTCGATGATAACCCAGAGGAGACTTGCCTTGACTGGCTGGTGCTGGTCGTAATTAACCAGAGGACGGATGCCTTGGCCGTCGAGCAGCAACAGAACCTTGATGATCTTGAAAAGTTGGCCGACTTTGCCGAAAATTATCGCTACCCTCTGGCATGGGTAGATGCCGTATCGCCTGGTTTCGAGCTACCGACCCGCCACGGGGGGGTCGGCCTGGCGCGTAAAATCGGCATGGACCTGGCTTTGCCACGGCTCGACTGGGGCCGACGACCCCTGCTTGCCTGCCTGGACGCCGATACTCTGGTCGAGCCGACCTATTTGCCGGCCCTGGAAGCTCACTTTCAGGACCGTTGCGGTGGAGCAGTCCTCCCCTTTCGCCATCAGCCGGCCGGCGAGGCTTCCCAGCAGGAGGCGATTGACCGTTACGAGCTCTTCCTTCGTGCTTATGTTCTCGGTCTCTCTCTCGCATGTTCGCCCTATGCTTATGCCAGCGTGGGTAGCGCCATGGCCTGTACGGCCCACGCCTATGCTCAGTGCAGTGGCATGAACCGCCGCAGGGCAGCCGAGGATTTTCACTTTCTCAACAAGCTGGCCAAAACCGCCGGCGTTGCACCGCTTCAAGGAACCAAAGTTCATCCCGCACCAAGAATTTCCTCCCGGGTTCCGTTCGGTACCGGGCGCAGTATGGCCAGACAGCTTGCGGGGGAGGTCGGTGTTGTCCGGTTTTACCCGCTAGGGGCTTTTGAGATTGTTGGCAGCTGGCTGCAGCTGGTGACCAAGGACCCCTCTCTGGATGCGGCTTTTTTGTGGCGGCAAGCGGCACAGCTCAGCCCAACTCTTGGCCAATACCTCAACGATTGTGGCTGGCACGAGGCGTGGTCCTCTCTGCAGGCCAACCACCCCTCGTCAGCACCCAGACTGCGTGCTTTCCATGCCTGGTTCGATGGGCTGCGAACCTTGCGGCTGGTGCATGCTCTGTGCGATAGTCTGTTTCAGCGCAGCGAAAATCCGCAAATCCTTGGGCCTCTGCTGGCGGCCTGCGGTCTTCAAAGCCCGTCAAACTTATCGGTTCCATTGGCTCTTGAGCAGCTCAGGAGGGTGCAGGGCGAGGCTTAAGCGGCCGAAGCGGCAACAGCAGCGATACCCAGAACGGATATCAACATGCCTGACAAGAAAATTCCCCCCTATGAGGTCGAGCAGGCTGACAAACGCTTGACCCTTCGAGCACCTCTGATCATTGAAAAAGTCCCCTGCGAGGACACGGGCAAAACGTTCTTCGGCTATGCCAAGAATGTCAGCCGTGGCGGCCTGTTTGTGGCAACCATCAAACCACGCAAACCCGGTGACCGGTTTGTGCTGGAGATGGTGCTGCCGTTGCCGGAGCCTGCTCCACTCAGGTGTAGCTGTGAGGTGGTTTGGGCCCGGGCCTACCAGAGAAGGTCGAGTTATGAGCCTGGCATGGGGCTTAAATTTGTCGACCTGCCGGAGGAGGTCGGCGAACAGCTTGAAGCCTGGATTCATCAGTGTCTGGCCAGGTCCTGACCGCGGAGAAGACGCCTCGGGCTTGTTCAGAGGCGTCTTCCTTCCGGGTAGGGAGTCGCTATTCTCGTAATGTCGCGAGCGCAGGGGCTGGCGAAGGCCGAGTGAATTGACAGCTATTAACCTTCGGTGTTATTTATACGCAGCCGTTCGCGCGGCTTTTACGTCATCAAATACAATCAGACATGCTAAGGAGCGAGTAAAATGACCCAGGAATTCAACCTCAAGGATGCAGTCAGACAGGCCATCCAGACTGAAAAAGATGTCATGGACTTCTATAACAAAGCGGCGGCTTTGACCTCTAACGAACGGGGCAAAAAGGTGTTCGCGCAGTTGGCTAAAGAAGAGCGCGAGCACGCCAGTCATTTCTTCCAGATTTACACCGGAAATGACCTCGGAACCTTCGACGAGTTCATGGCTCGTCCACCGCAGATTGAGCATGTCATGCTCAAGCAGTTGGAAAAAGCCCTCGATGAGAATGTTCACGAGCGCAAGGCGATGGAACTCGCGCTTAAGGAGGAAGAAGATCTGGCCAAGCGGTTGCGCCAGACTGCTGCCAACATCGTCGATACTGCGGTGCGGGGAATTTTCGAACGGATGGCGGTTGAAACCGAGCATCACTTCGCGCTGATCGAATCCGAATATGCCCATCTGATGGGGATGGTTCACGAGACGGATATTGATACCTATGTACGCGAATAGGCTTATGACAAGGGTGCTTTTGGTTGTCGCCTGCGTGCTGTTTTTGCCGTGGGCGACATGGGCGGTGCAGGCTGATGACCCGCACCGGATCATCGGTAACGACGAGTTCCAGGAGACCATCGAGGGACGCTGCACCTCTTGCCACAGCCGTGATCGCGTTGACAAGGCCCTTGGCAAGGGGGAGGAGCTTGACTCTCTGCTGCAACGGATGATCGAACGTGGCGCCGTTTTCAACGAGCGGGATCGCAGTGTGCTTGGCACCTTCTGGGGATCGCCCAGTAAAGGGGATAAGCAGCCGGTCAAATAAGCGCCGTTGCTAAAATGAGCTACAAAAAAAGAGCGCCCCCAAAAATGAGGGCGCTCTTTTTCGTGGCAGATAAACGGTTCAGCTTCAGGGCGTCCAGACAGCAAGAAGCGCTTCGGCCATTTCAGCCGGGCTGTCGGCGACATTGACCCCGCATTCGCGCAAATAACTGATCTTGCTGGCGGCGTCCCCCTTGCCGCCAGAGATGATCGCTCCGGCGTGCCCCATGCGCTTTCCCTGGGGAGCGGTGCCACCGGCAATGAAGGCTGCGACCGGCTTACTCATTTTGTCCCTGACAAAGCTTGCCGCCTGCTCCTCGGCGTCGCCACCGATCTCGCCGATCATGATGACCGCTTCGGTTTGCGGATCACGCTCGAAGAGGTCGAGGCAATCGATAAAACTTGTTCCGTTGACGGGGTCGCCGCCGATGCCGACGCAGGTGGACTGGCCGATATTTCGCGACGTCAGCTGCCAGACGGCTTCATAGGTGAGGGTTCCGGAACGGGAAACGATGCCGACCGGGCCGGGAGTGTGAATATAACCGGGCATGATGCCGATCTTGCACTGGCCGGGGGTAATGACCCCCGGGCAGTTGGGGCCGATCAGTCGGGATGGTTTGTCTTCCATGAACCGCTTGACCTTGATCATGTCGAGCACTGGCACCCCTTCGGTGATGCAGATCACCAGCTCAATACCGGCATCGACCGCTTCGAGGATAGCGTCGGCAGCACCTGCCGGCGGAACGTAGATCACCGAAGCGTTGGCGCCGGTTTGTGCCACGGCCTGCTCCACGGTATCGAACACCGGGAAGCCATCAATTGTCGTCCCTCCTTTGCCGGGAGTCACTCCACCCACCATCTGCGTCCCGTAGTCACGGCACTGCTGGGCGTGAAACAGCCCGGTCGCCCCGGTGATCCCCTGGGTAATCACCCGGGTGTTGCTATCGACCATGATACTCATCGTCTTCTCCTCCTAGCTACCATGAACCGCTGAGACAATTTTCCGGGCAGCATCAGCCATGCCGTCGGCACTGACAATGTCGAGTCCCGATTCGGCCAGCATTCTTTTGCCTCTCTCGACATTGGTCCCCTCCAGGCGTACTACCAGCGGGACCTTGACGCCCACCTGGCGGGCTGCTTCGATGACGCCGGTGGCGATTACATCGCACTTCATGATGCCGCCAAAGATGTTCACCAGGATCCCTTTGACCTTGCTGTCGGAGAGGATGATTTTGAAAGCTTCTGTGACCCGCTCGATGGTGGCTCCGCCCCCGACATCGAGGAAGTTGGCCGGTTCGCCGCCATAGTGCTTGATAATGTCCATGGTCGCCATGGCCAGTCCGGCACCGTTAACCAGACAGCCGATATTGCCGTCGAGGGCAATGTAGGAGAGGTCGTACTGGGAGGCTTCGATCTCCATCGGATCCTCTTCGTCATAGTCGCGCAGGTCACGGATGCGCGGGTGACGGAACAGGGCGTTGTCATCGAAGTTAAGTTTGGCATCGAGACAGAGCAGCTTGCCTTCGGCGGTTAGCACCAGCGGGTTGATCTCCAGCAGTGAGCAGTCGGCTTCGGCGAAAACCCGGTAAAGATTTTGGAACAGTGGGATGGCCTGTTTGACCTGTGCCGCTTCGAAGCCGAGCTTGAAGGCGATCTTCCGCGACTGAAAGGATGTCATGCCAAGCGTCGGGTCAATGGTCTCGAAAAAGATTTTCTCCGGGGTCGCCGCAGCCACCTCCTCGATGGCCATTCCTCCTTCGGCCGATGCCATGAAGGTCACGCAGCCGGTCGCTCGGTCAACCAGCAGCGAGAGATAGAATTCGGCCTTGATCTGGCACCCCTTTTCGATGAGCACGCGCTTGACGACCTTCCCCTCGGGGCCGGTCTGCGGGGTGACCAGGGTCATACCGAACAGATCCCGAGCGAACTGTCTGGCTTCGTCGGCGTTGCGGGCAATCTTGATCCCCCCCCCTTTGCCCCGACCGCCAGCATGAATCTGGGCCTTGACGGCGTATGGCCCGTCGCCGAGGCGCTTGGCCCAGTCGCGCGCCGAGTTGCTGTTGTAGACAACATGTCCTTCGGGAACCGGGACGTCGAAGTTGCGCAAGATCGCCTTGGCCTGATACTCGTGAATGTTCATAATATCCCCTTTGTGGAAGAATAATGGTCAGACCACCGACCGCCGGAAAGAGTAGCGCAACAGAATGTTTTTGTCTAAGTAAAAAGTTTTATTAAAAATAAAATTCGGGACACACTTAAACCAAACAAGCCCCAGCTGGAGGGATAATTGAGCGTCCAGCTGCTTCTAGCGCCGCCTTCGACGCAAGTCTCCTCAGGTCTCAGCTCCTCATGGCGGCGAACAGCAAGCGGTGCAGAACCTCCGTCAACTCCTTGTTGTCCTCTCCCTGGGCATGCATCTCGGTGAGGTTGGCAAAGACCCCGCAGTAGTGGTTGACCAGTCGCGGCTTGTCAGTCGCCAGGTTGAAGACCAACTCCTCCTGTCCGGCCAGCCGCAGCCGCCCATACTCCTTGGCATGGTCGAGTTCGATGACGCCGTTTTCATACCACAGCCGGGTGGTCTTGTAATTTTTGCCGAGGGTCCAGTTGGTGTCGACCATGCCGTAGCCGTTATGCCCCCCGGCTTTGAAACGGTAGATACCGAGGCCCTGAACCTGAGCACACTTGAGGTCGGGGATGGCGGTCATCCTGCCATCGACCAGCGCCAGGGTGTCCGGATCGATCAAGCAGGAGCCAGGGTTGATCAGGCGGGCGAGGATACTGAGGCTGCTGGCGCCGCTGTCGATCCAGGCCCCGGCTTTGCCGACCGCGCCGAGGGTCAGCTTGCCATCCATGAAGTAGGGGTCGGCAAAGCACGATTCAAAACCGATCAACCGACCGACATCGAAATTTTGCGCCTCCCGCTGCTCCCGCCACCAATCGACCTCCCGCCCATAGGAGGGGTGAAAGGCCGTATAAAGGGGGAGCTTTCGGGTTCGTGCCGCCGTCATCAGGGCATCCATCTGTTCCTGGTTGGTGCAAAGAGGCTTCTCGACAATGGCCACGCGATCGGCTTCAATCACCTTCATGGCCACCTCAAAGTGGCTGTTTGTCGGTGTTGAAATCAGGAAGGCATCGGCTTTCGATCGTTTGAGCAGAATGTCCAGGTTGTCGTAGAATGTCACGCTCCCCGGCAACTCCTCGGCCTTGACCGGGTCGAGGTCATGGGCATCGACCAGTTGGATTCCTTCGGTGTGAGTGATGGCCTGCATCTGGTAGTTGGCAATCTTGCCGATTCCGATTAACGCAATTCGCATGGGTAAACTCCGAAAATGATAGAGTTAAGAACAGTGTTATAGCCTAACAGAAACAACTGGCGATTCCAGAGAAATTTAGCGGCTGGATTCGGGCGCGCTGCCAAGCTTGTTTTCTTCTGCGAGGGCAAGAGTTATCAGCCAAACCTCAACAGGAAGACCCCCGCCAGGATCAGCAAAGCAGCAAAAAAGCGGATTCTGCCGCACTCTTCGCCGAGGAACAGGACACCGATCAGGACGCCGATCAGCAGGCTGACCTGGCGGGCCGGGACCGCATAGCTCATCGGCGCCATTTGCAACCCATAACGAAAGGTGAAGAAAGAGCCCATCATCACCGGTCCGGAGAGCAAAACCAGTTGACGGCTGCGACGAAACTCGGCCAGGATGCGGCTGCGATACTTAGGCCGCGCAATATTGATGGTCATGAACAGCAGCATGAAACAGACCAGTAGGTAGGTAAAGTGAAAGGGTTCATAGCGCATGACCCCGGATTTGTCGATGACCGAGCCGATGGAATAGATGAAGCCGGCGGCCAGTGCCGCCAGCACGGATGGGTCGCTCAGGTTGTGAAACGGGCGAAAAATCGCTTTCAGGTTGAGGCTGCGCAACTGTACGCAGTAGGCGCCGCTCAGAATCAGGGCGATCCCTGCCAGCCCGCTATTGCTGATCTGTTCATTGAGCAGCAGCACCCCCCACAACGGAACCCAGACCATGGATGTCTGGGAGATGGGGTAGGTCAGGGAGAGGTCTCCGCTGCGATAAGCACGGCCATTGAACAGATGGTAGAACATGAAGCAGGCAGCTCCGGCGGCCGCCAGACCGACCACCTGCCAGGAGGTTTCCGGAAACGGGCCGGCCAGGGGCAGCCCGAGATTCATCATCGACCCGGAGGAGACGAACATCCACCAGATGAAAACGGTCTTGTCCTGGCTGCGCTTGACCAGCAGGTTCCAGAGCGCGTGCATCAGGGCGGAGATCAGGATCAGAATCAAGGCCAGAGTCGACATGGGAGGACCATTCTAGCCAAGAGTTCTTTTTAGTAAAACTGAAATATTTTCGAGAGAGTAAAGTCGGGCTCTTTCTGACCATTGACAGGGGCTTGACGGTTGCTATTCTGTTAACGGATGAATTCTTGATTGCAGAATAATTTTAGACGATTAGGAGCAAAGCCATGTCACAGTTTCGAATTGAACAGGACTCCATGGGAGAGATGAGCGTTGCGGCTGACGCTCTCTATGGCGCTCAGACGGCTCGCGCCCTGGAAAACTTCCAGGTCTCCGGCGTCCCCTTTCCGCGCCCTTTCCTGCGAGCTCTCGGACTGATCAAGGAACATGCTGCCAGGGTCAATCGCGAGCTTGGCCTGCTTGACGAGCGTCGCGCACTGGCCATTATGGATGCCGCCGAGGAGCTGGTCACCGGTGAACTCGACCGGCACTTCCCTCTCGATATTTTCCAGACCGGTTCCGGCACCAGTACCAACATGAATGCCAACGAGGTTTTGGCCAATCGGGCCGGACAGCTGCTCGACGAACCCCTCGGCAGCCGCAGCGTGCATCCCAACGATCACGTCAATCTTGGCCAGTCGAGCAACGACGTGATACCGACCGCCATGCACCTGGCCGCACTGATCGAGACCCACAACCGGCTGCTGCCGGCCCTGCGCGAGATGCAGAAAGTTCTCGGCGAAAAAGCCCGCGCCTTCGACGCGATCGTCACCATTGCTCGCACCCATCTGCAGGATGCCACGCCGATTCGTCTTGGTCAGATCTTCGGCGGTTATTTCCGGCAGGTGGCGATTGCCGCCGGTGAGCTGGAACGCAGCATGGACGGACTGTGCGAGCTCCCGCTGGGGGGGACAGCGGTCGGCACCGGTCTCAACACCCACCCCGAATTCGCCCAGAGGGTTATCGCCGGGCTGGCCGAAGTGACCAGTTTGCCGTTGCGCGAGGCCAAAGACCACTTCGCCGCTCAGTCTGGAAAAGAGCAGGTGGTTGCCGTCAGTGGTGCCCTCAAGACGACGGCGACCGCCCTGTTCAAGATCGCCAACGACATTCGCTTTCTCGGTAGTGGTCCGCGCTGCGGTCTGGGTGAGTTGCGCCTGCCGGCGGTTCAGCCGGGGAGCTCGATCATGCCAGGAAAGGTCAATCCGGTGATGGCCGAGAGCCTGATGCAGGTCTGCGCCCAGTCGATCGGCAACGATGCCGCCATCACCCTTGGTGGATTGGCGGGCAACTTTGAGCTGAACGTGATGATGCCGATGATGACCCACAACCTGCTGCAATCGATTGCCTTGCTGGCCAACGGAGTCGCCGGTTTCACAAGCCGCTGCCTGCGTGGGCTCGATGCAGATCAGCAGCGCTGCGAGGCGCTGATCGAAGAGAGCCTGGCCATGTGCACGGCCCTGGCCCCTGTGGTTGGATACGACCAGGCGGCCGCTATCGCCAAGCAGGCCTATCAATCGGGTCGAACCGTGCGTGAAGTGGCGCGGGACAGTGGAGTGCTGAAAGAGCAGGAACTCGATCGACTGCTTGATCCCCGGCCCATGACTGAGCCAGGGATTCCAGGGCGTACGCGGTGACCTACGATCTGGCCCGGAGGTCAGCAGCACAGACCTGCAACTGGTTTCGCAATGCTGTGAGAGAGGGCTATCGTTGTGCTTGAACCGGTTGCAGCAGCGATGTAGACTGCGCTTTCTATTGAGGCCCCATGAACGGTTTAACCACCCACAATATCTGGATCAAGCTCACTGCGTTGCTGGAGATGATCAAGTTCTCGCACACGGTGTTCGCCTTCCCCTTCGCCCTGATGGGGATGATCCTCGCCTCTCTGGTCAGTCAAAAGTCACCGACCGGGCTGCAGGTGATGTGGATCTGCCTGGCCATGGTCGGGGCCCGCACCGGAGCCATGGGTTTGAACCGGCTGATCGATGCCCGGATCGATGCAACCAATCCGCGAACGGCGCAGCGCCACATTCCGGCTGGCAAGGTTAGCACCACAGAAGGCTGGCTGCTGGTCGGCGCAGCCTTTGCCCTCTTGCTGGTGGCGGCCTGGCGGCTCAACACCCTCTGTCTGCAACTGGCGCCGGTCGCGATCTTTTTCCTGGTTCTATACAGTTACTGCAAGCGTTTTACCCCTCTGGCCCATCTGGTTCTGGGCCTTTGTCTGGCAGCGGCCCCCCTTGGAGCCTGGATCGCCCTGCGTGGTGATGTCGGCTGGCCGGTCGTCGTTCTGAGTTCAGCGGTCCTGTTCTGGGTTGCCGGCTTCGATATCTTCTACGCCTTGCAAGATCTCGACTTTGATCGCGAGCGGGGGCTGTTCTCCATCCCCTCGCGCTTCGGTGTGGAGCGCTCTTTTCAGATTGCGCGGCTGTTTCACCTGCTGATGGTCTTGCTGCTGATGATGCTGGTTTTTGTTCCGGGGCTCGGTGCCATCTACCTGGCTGGTGTGGCCACAGTGACAGGTCTGCTCTATTATGAGCACAGACTGGTTTGTCCGGAAGATCTGAGCCGCCTCGACGCGGCTTTCTTCAATATGAACGGCTATATCAGCGTTACCATTTTTCTGTTCACCCTGGCAGATGCCCTGCTCTGAACGGCTTTTTGAGGAGTTTTGTGTTGCCGGAAAATCAACCAGCTGCCCATGGTGTCGTTGCCCTAACCGGGGCCTCAGGATCGATTTATGGCTTGCGGCTCACCGAAGAGCTGCTCAAGGCCGGCTGGCGGATCAGTCTGTTGCTGAGTGATGCGGGGCGCCAGGTCCTGCAGCACGAAACCGGACTGAACTGGAGCGCAGAGGTCGCCGCGTGTCGGGGGCAGGTGCAGGAGTATTTTGCCAGCCGGGCCATCGACTGTGTCGCTCTCGACGACTTTAGTGCGGCGATGGCCAGCGGCACGGCCGCCCCTCAGATGATGGTCATCGCCCCCTGCTCCATGGGGACTGTAGGACGTATCGCCGCCGGCCTGAGTGGCAACCTGCTGGAACGGACTGCCGACGTGATGCTCAAGGAGCGCCGGCCATTGATACTGGTGCCACGGGAAACGCCGCTGAACAGCATCCATCTCGAGAACCTGCTGCGCCTCAGCCGGGCCGGGGCGGTGATCCTTCCGGCGATGCCGGCTTTTTACCACCATCCGCAATCAACCCAGGCCCTGATCGATTTTGTGGTCGGCAAGATCCTTGACCAGATGGAGATCAGCCACGACCTGTTTACGCGCTGGGGAGACTCCCCGGCCGGTAAGGATTGATCTTTTACCATGACTCTGTTGCTGCGCGATCTGCGCGCCAGGATAGAGAGCGCCCAGCGGCTCAGCGATGCCGACGCCCGGGCGCTGTTTGCCAGCGACGATCTGCTCAGTATTGGCGAGCTGGCGGCAGAGTCCAATCGTCAGCGCAACGGCCAACGGGTCTTTTTCAACGTCAACCGGCACATCAACTACACCAATATCTGTGTCAACCGCTGTACTTTCTGCGCCTTCAGTCGCGAAAGTGCCGAAGAGTCCGACAGCTACACCATGGGTTTGGAGGAGATCCTGTCTCGGGCCAAACAGGCCCAGGACGCCGGGGCCACGGAAATTCACATGGTCGGCGGCCTGCATCCGGACCTCCCCTTCGAGTACTATCTCGACGTTCTGGAGGCTCTCAAGGCCTGCTGTCCGGATCTGTCCATCAAGGCGTTCACCGCCGTTGAGATCGATTATTTCACGCGCCTGACCGGATTCTCTGTGGAGCGGGTGCTCGATTCCCTGAAGAAAGCCGGACTCGACTCCCTGCCCGGCGGCGGTGCGGAGATTTTCGCCCCGTCCGTCCGCGCACAGATCTGTCCGGAGAAGATCACCGGAGCGCGCTGGCTGGAGGTGATCGCGGCGGTGCACCGCTGCGGTCTGAAGAGCAATGCCACTATGCTGTTCGGCCACATCGAGAGCCATGCCGACCGGGTCGATCATCTGCGGCAGCTGCGCGAACTGCAGGATCGCACCGGCGGCTTCCAGGCGTTTATCCCGCTCCCCTTCCAGACCGAGAACACGCGGATTGCCGGCGCCCGAGGCGTCAGCGGCGTCGATGCCCTGAAGACCCTGGCCATCAGCCGTCTGTATCTGGATAATTTTCAGCACATCAAGGCGTATTGGGTGATGCTCGGGCTCAAGCTGGCCCAGACCGCCCTCTGCTTTGGGGTCAACGACCTCGACGGCACCGTGGTCGAAGAGAAGATCGGTCATCAAGCCGGCGCCGATTCGCCGCAGGAGATCGGCAAGGAGCAGCTGGTCAATCTGATCCGAAAGGCGGGGAAGGTGCCGGTGGAACGGGATACGCTCTACAATGTGCTGGCAAGTTACGAGTGACTTTTAGGAACCAGAAGTTTGAGAATGTGCTGACGTGCTCGACCTGATCCGACATAAAGTCGCCAACCGCCTGCCGTTGCAGCCGAACGAGGCGCTCTGGCTGCTGACCGATGCCGACCTGTTCGTTCTGGCGCGACTGGCCGACGGCGTGCGTCGTCGGCTGCATCCGCAGCGGCAGGTCGGTTTCGTCGTCGACCGCAACATCAACTACACCAACGTCTGTTCGACCCGCTGCCGCTTCTGCGCCTTCTACCGCGAACCGGATGCCGCCGACGCCTACCTGCTGAGTTACCAGGAGATCTTCGTCAAGATCGCCGAGCTGGTCGATCATGGCGGAACCCAACTGCTGATGCAGGGGGGATTGCACCCGGAGCTTCCCATCGAATGGTTCGAGGGCCTTTTCCGCGAGATCCAGCAGCGCTTCCCGACGGTGCGCATCCACTCCTTGTCCCCGGCGGAAATCGTGCATATCGCCGGACTCTCCGGCCTGCCGGTGCCCGATTGTCTGCGACGTCTGCAGCAGGCCGGGCTGCAGTCGCTCCCGGGCGGCGGCGCTGAGATCCTGGTCGACGAGGTCCGCCGAAAACTGTCACCGAACAAGATCGGCTGGCAGCAGTGGGCCGAGGTGATGCGCGCGGCCCACACCCTGGGGATGCCGACCACGGCAACCATGATGTTCGGCGCCGGCGAGCGCCCGGACGACATTGTTGAGCATCTCCTGCGCATCCGCCAGCTGCAGGCCGAGAGCGGCGGCTTTACTGCTTTCATCCCCTGGAACTACCAGCCTGGCAACACCGAACTCGGTGGCGAGCAGGCCAGTGGACTCGAATACCTGCGGGTGTTGGCGCTCTCCCGGATCGTGCTCGACAATCTGCCGAATCTGCAGGCGAGCTGGGTCACCCAGGGAGCACGCATGGCCCAGGTTGCCCTGTTCTTCGGTGCCAACGACATGGGCGGAACCATGCTCGAAGAGAACGTGGTCGCCGCCGCCGGCTGCACATTTCGTATGTCGCAGGAGGAAATCATCAACCTGGTCCGCGACGCCGGCTTCACCCCGGTGCGGCGGACGACGGGCTATGAGGTTTTGGAGGAATACTGATCATGACCCTGCTCCGCCCCGACATTGCCGCCATGGCCGGCTACGTTCCCGGTTTCCAGCCCCCCGACAACGAGGCCTGGATCAAGCTGAACACCAACGAAAATCCTTATCCGCCCTCACCGAAGGTGCTTGAGGCGATCATGGCGGAACTCGGCTCCGACGCCGAGAGCCTGCGCAAGTACCCCGATCCCGCCAGCCGGGCCATGCGTCAGACCGCCGCCGGGCTGTACGGTTTCCCAGTCGACTGGCTGATCACCGCCAACGGCTCCGACGAACTGCTCAACAACCTGATTCGCGCCTGCGCCGAGTCCGGAGAGGAGATCGGCTATGTGCACCCCTCCTATTCCTACTATGCGACTCTGGCCGAGATCCAGGGGGCAAAGGTTCGGACGTTCGGGCTCGATGAGAACTTCCGCCTACTCGATTTCCCAACCCGCTATGCCGGGAAGCTGTTCTTTCTGACCACCCCCAACGCACCTCTGGGTTTCGCCTTCCCGTTGGATTATATCGACGAGCTGGCCGAGCGCTGTGCCGGCCTGCTGGTGATCGACGAGGCCTATGTCGATTTCGCCGAATTCTCGGCCTTGGAACTGGTGCGCAAACAGGCCAACGTCGTCGTTACTCGAACCTTCTCCAAGAGCTACTCCCTGGCCGGCATGCGCCTTGGACTGGCCGTGGCCCGGCCGGAGATCATTAGGGCGCTGGACAAGATCCGCGACCATTACCATCTCGACCGCCTGGCGCTGGCCGCAGGGAACGCCGCGTTGAACGACCAGACACACCTGACAAAGACCGTGGCGCGGATACGGGCAACCCGAGAGACGTTTGTCGCCGGTCTGGAAAGACTCGGTTACTGCGTCATCCCTTCCCAGGCCAATTTCGTCTTCGCCTCCCCCCCGGACCGCAACGGCAAACGGGTCTATGATGCCCTGTTTGACCGCAAGATCCTGGTTCGCTACTTCAGCGACCCGATCCTTGCCCACGGCCTGCGCATGACCATCGGTACCGACCTTGAGATGGAACAGACCCTGGCGGCGCTCAAGGACATTGGGTAATGACCAACGATTGTAGGGGCACAACGCGCTGTGCCCCTACGGAATTTCCCTTCGAGCCCGCTGCTGTCGCCCCCTCGCTTCTCGCCTGGTACGGCCGCCAGGGGCGTGACCTCCCATGGCGTGGCACCCGCGACCCCTACCGGATCTGGCTCTCCGAGATCATGCTGCAGCAGACCACCGTCGCGGCGGTGATCCCCTACTACCAGACGTTTCTGGCCAGCTTTCCGACCATTGAGAAACTGGCCGCCGCCGGGATCGACGAGGTCCTCGAACTCTGGGCGGGCCTTGGCTACTATTCCCGGGCCCGCAATCTGCACAAGGCTGCGTGTCAGGTCATCGAAGTCCACGGCGGAAAGTTTCCCGGCAGCCTGGACGGGCTGCTGGCTCTGCCGGGGGTCGGCCGCTCGACCGCCGGTGCCATTCTCAGTATCGCCTTCGATCAGCCGGCGCCGATTCTCGACGGCAACGTCCGCCGGGTGCTGGTGCGGCTGTTTGCCTGGCAGCAGGATCCGCGCAGTCGCGAGGCCGAACACCGGCTCTGGCAATGGGCCGACGAGCTGACCTCGCGGGAGTCCCCCCACGACTATGCCCAGGCGATCATGGACCTCGGCGCCCTGGTCTGCACTCCTCGCCAGCCCCTCTGCCCGCAATGTCCGTTTCAGGAAATTTGTCAGGCGCAGCAGCTGGGCCTTGTCGAGCATCTGCCGGTCAAACGCCGCAAAAAGGCGGTGCCGACCCGCCATCAGGTCGCCCTGTTGCTCAAGGACGGTCAAGGGCGGCTTCTGGTTCGGCAGCGCCCCCTGAGTGGGCTGCTGGGTGGCATGTGGGAGTTCCCCGGAGTTGAAATCGGCGGGACAGAGACCGCCGAAGCCGCTGCGCTTAGATGCCTCAGAGAACTCGGCCTGTCGGCCGCGCTGCAGCAAATGGCCTGTCTCCCTCAGCTCTACAGCCACTTCAAGCTCGAGCTGACGGTATTTTATGGCAGGATCGCAGAAACCGGGCGGGTGGCCGAAACAGAAGCGCAATGGCTCGATGATTTCGCCCTGGGCTCTCTGCCGCTACACGGCGTGCAGCGCAAGGCTTATCAGCAGCTGTCCAAGGCACAGCCTGTCACGTGAAGGCTTTGGGACCTTTGGGCTTGTCGTGCTGTGCTTTGCCCCCTAGAATGTAACGCGTCATGTCTGATCAGGAAAAGCGCTACCAGCTGATAGCCAGGCAACTCCCCGCAGCCACCGAAAGTCTGGAGGAGTTGCTCAGGGTGCTAAAGGGCGAATATGGCCTCGATGCCTATACCGCCCGTCAGCGCCTGCTCGGTCCGGGACTGGCCATGTTCGGGCGTGGCGGACTGAAAAAAACCAGCAAGATCGCCGAACTGCTACATAAATATGGGTTGGCCTGTTGGCTGATCGAGGAGAGCCGGCCCTCTTTTGCTCCCGACCGGCTGCGCAGCCTCGAGATCAGTCCCGAACGGATTCGGTTCACCTGCAGCAAAAGCCAGGTCGTGCTCGAGAAGGGTGCGGCGGTCGTTGCGGTTCTCGGCGATATTTCAGGGGAGCTTGGCCACCGCTACTTCAAACGCGCCATGGCCCAGAACACCTACCGGGGGCATGTCTCGGCCGCGGCTCTGCCCCTCAAGGAGACGCTGCGCGCCATCTACCAGGGGAAGCCGGTCTTCGATTTCTACCTGCGCGATGACGATGGCAAGCTCGCCTGCGGGGTGCGGGTCTTCCCCGGCAAATTCAACCACACCGGCCTTGGCGAACGGGCCGGCTTGAGCGCGATGCAGAACATCGACACCATGCGCCGCCTTGTTGAAGAATATGCCGGCGACTATCGGCTCCATACCGACTTCGGCCTCGGTTATCTTCCAGACTGTCCAGTTGATAAAACCGAAGAGCTGAGCCGCCGGGCTAAACCGATTCAGTTCGGTACCACCACGACTGCCGGTGCCGCCGAAACCGAGACCTTTCTGCGTGACAACCCCTCGCTGCTTGGCGACAATATCAACAGCCTCACCCGCTATGGTTGGCTGGTGGCCCAACTGCAAGGGGAAGGCCGCCCGGCAACGACCGGCGAGCCCAGTCCGGTCAGCGTTGCTGCCGGGATAGCCGCGACCGCCTTGGTCGGCCAGCCGGCGGTGGGGGCGGTTTTGGGCGGAGAGGGCGCCAGGACTCTGCCCGGGGTCGGCGAAGTGGCGGCCGAGATCGAGAGAGCTATCGGTGATGAGCCGCCTCAAAGCTCGAGCGCCTCTTGCCAAGCCCCCCTTTCGCCATCAGACCTCCCCGCCCCTCCCGATCGTCCACCCAAGCAATTTTCCCTGAAACAACCCCTGGCATTTATCGGCAGCGTCGTTGCCGGTCTGTCGGTCTCTTTGCTCGGTGATGGCAGCCAGCTGCTGAGGCTGGCCGGCAAGGGGATCGACAGCGGGTTGGTGCCGGGAGCGATTGCCATTGCCTGTCTGTGGGGCGGCTTCCATTTCTTTGCCTTGAGGCGACGGGTCGAGAACACCCCGACCAGCAGGATTCGCTCGATCGCCATGGGTCTGGTCGAAGTGCATGGCCAGGCACGTCGCCAGTACGCCCTGGTTGCCCCCATGACCCAGTCGGCCTGTGTCTGGTTCCGCCTGCGCAAGTATCGCAAGGACCATCGCAACAACTGGCGCAAAACTAAAGAGGTCGACAGCAGCCATGTGCCGTTTCTGATCGATGACGGCACCGGCAAAGTGACGGTGGCTCCGAGCCGGGCTTCGGTCAAGGCCAAGATTCGTCGGACCGGTTACCCGGGAGATGGGGCACTGACCTTCACAGCCTTTAGCGGACGGACCGGTGAAAACGAGAAGTGGATCGAAGACCTGATCTACGAGGGAACTTCCCTCTATGTGCTCGGTTATGCGCAACCCCTGCGCAGCGACCGGCCAAGCCTGCGCCAACGGACCATGGAGCGGCTGCGGCAACTCAAGCTTGACCGCAATGCCCTGCATCGCTACGATGCCAATGGTGACGGTCGGATCGACGAGGATGAGTGGGAGACGGCACGGGCCGACGCCGAGCAGCAGGCCTTGCGCGAGCACCTGGGTGCAAACCGTGAGCGCCGTCGTCAGGAGGAGCATGTGGTGATCAGCCACGCTCCACAGCGCGGTCTTCCCTTCGTGATTGCCGAAACGGTCTCCGAGGCCGACCTGGTTCGCAAGTACGCATGGATCAGTTTGCCGCTGCTGGTTATCGGTGCCGGAGCGGCAGCTTTGGCGCTTTACCGGTTCCTGCAACTTCTGTAAGAGTTGCACTCACCAACATTGGAGGAGCTCTATCATGACGGGATGGATTGTTCTCGGAGTGCTGGTCCTGATTATGGCCGTTCTGACCATCTATGTGATCGTCGTCTACAACGGTCTGGTTGCACTCAAAAACAACATCGAGCGCAACTGGAGCAATATCGACGTGCTGCTCAAGCAGCGCTTCGATGAACTGCCCAAGCTGATCAAGGTCTGTGAAGGCTACATGCAGCATGAACAAAAGACCCTCGAAGCGGTGATCAAGGCGCGCTCGATGGTCAACCAGGCTCGCAGCGACGAACAGAAGATGCAGGCCCAGAACATGCTCACCGACACCCTCAAGTCTCTGTTTATGGTGGTAGAGCGCTATCCGGAACTCAAGGCCGACAAGGGCTTCCAGCAGCTCAGCTACCGGATTACCGAACTGGAGGACCAGATCGCCGACCGTCGCGAGTTCCTCAACGAATCGGTCAACATCTACAATATCCGTATCGAGCAGTTCCCCGACGTAATTATCGCCCGCCTCTTTAACTTCATGCACCGTACCCTTTGGCAGATAGAACCCGAGCATCGCCAGGACGTCAAGGTCGAGTTTCAGCATACCTGAAGCCTTGTGACGGAAGTTTAGCAGTTGGCAAAGCCTCGCGGGATACGTTAACCTCACGGGGCTTTGCTTTGCCGACCAGGATGGGACAATGTCCTGTCCGATCATGGGACGATGTCGACTCAGGATCTTCTACAATTCATCTTTGCCGGGCTGACTGGAGGAGCGATCTATGCCTTGATCGCTCTCGGTTTCTGTGTGGTGCACAACACCATGGGGATCGTTAATTTCGCTCAGGTCGACTTCGTCTCCCTCGGTGGGATGCTCCTCTATTCGGCGCTGTTCAGCCTCGGACTGGCAATGCCGTTGGCTCTGTTGGGGGCTGTCCTTGGCGTGGTGATGGTGGCGATGCTGGTCGAGCGCATCGGCATCCGCCCGGCACGTAGCAGCGACCCGCTGGTGCTGATTTTTCTGACCATCGGTCTGTCGATCATCCTGCGAGGGATGATGGCACTGATTTGGGGGAAGACCCGCATGGGTGTGCCGCCGCTGGCCGGAGAGGAGCCGCTGCGCCTGCTCGGGGCAGCGCTGATGCCTCAAACGGTGTGGATTCTGATGCTGACCGGATTGGCCATCGGCGTACTGGCCTGGTTCTATCGCAAGACCCGACTCGGTCTGTCGATGCGGGCGGTGGCGACCAACCCGGCGGCGGCGGCGGTGGTCGGTCTGCCGGTCGGGCGGGTACGGATGTGGACCTTCGGTCTTGCCGGTGGCCTCGGTGGTCTGGCCGGGGTGCTGGTGACGCCGATCACCACCCTCAGTCACGACGTCGGGGTTCTGCTCGGACTCAAGGGCTTTGCCGCTGCCATTCTCGGCGGATTCGGCTCCCTGCCCGGGGCGATCCTCGGCGGGCTTGGGCTGGGGCTGCTGGAATCTTTATCGGCCGGTTATATCAGCAGTGCCTACAAGGATGTCTGTGCCTTTGTGGTTCTGCTGCTGGTGCTGTTTGTGCGTCCCCAGGGGTTGCTGGGGAAATCGACCTGAAATTGGGAATATTTGCTGACAAGTGAAGAACGAGACGATGAATAAGAAGCTGCTGATGGGGAACGAGGCGATTGCCCAAGGTTTGATAGAGGCCGGCTGTCAGCTGGCCACCGCCTACCCGGGAACGCCTTCTACCGAAGTTCTGCAAGCGGTGATCGACAATCGTGATGAAGCCGTTGATCCCCTGCATATTGAGTGGTCGGTCAACGAAAAGGTTGCCTTCGAGGTCGCTTTGGCCGGCAGTTACACCGGCAAGCGTGCCGCCACGGTTATGAAGCAGGTCGGACTCAATGTAGCGGCCGATCCCTTCATGCGCACCGCCTATCTCGGCGTCAAGGGGGGGATGCTGACCATTGTCGCCGACGATCCGGGACCGCACAGCTCTCAGAACGAGCAGGATACCCGGCTGTTCTGTCTGCAGGGGAGGGTGCCGATCCTCGATCCGGCCAGTCCGGCCGAAGCCCGCCAGCTGGTCCCTCTGGCTTTCGAGCTGTCGGAAAAATATGAGTTAAACATGGTGCTGCGGCCGACCACCCGCATCTGCCACTCGCGGCAGAATGTGGTGCCGGCCCAGCCTGAGACCCACGGACGTACCGCGGATTTTCAGAGAGACCCGACCCGCTGGGCGGCCACCCCGGCCTTTTTGCCGGCCCTCCATCGCAAGCTCAACGAAAAACTGGCACAGATTGCCAGGGAGCCGGCCGTTCAACCGCGGCTGATTGCCGGAAACGGCAGCAAGCCGCGCACCGCTCTGGTCGCTTCCGGGATCGTCTATGGTCATCTCGTCGATCTGCTGACTGATCTCGACCTGCATGGCAAGGTCGATCTTTTTCAGGTGGTGATGCCCTACCCCCTGAACCCGGAGTTCATCGCCAGGCTTCAGGCCGACTACGATCGGCTGCTGATCCTTGAAGAGACCTACCCGGTGATCGAGCTGCAGCTGGGCCACCCCGGCGCGGTCGGCAAGCAGAGTGGTCTGGTGCCACGCGAGGGGGAGCTGACTCCGGACGTGGTCCACCAGGCACTGGCCCTCTTCCTTGGTCTGGAGCCTCCCGCCGAGAGTCCTGCAGAACGACGGGGCCAGCGGCCTTCCCTCTGCCCGGGCTGCCCCCACCGGGCGGCCTTCTACAGCATCAAGCAGACCTTTCCCCAGGGGATTTTCCCCTCCGACATCGGCTGCTACACTCTCGGGATGAACCTCGGAGCGGTCAACACCGTGCACTGCATGGGGGCCTGCATCAGCCAGGGGGCCGGTTTTTACCAGGCTTATCTGCAGGATGGCGAAGTGCCGCCGATTGTGGTTACCATCGGCGATTCGACTTTTTTCCATTCAGGGATTCCGGCCCTGATCAACGCGGTGATTCAGCAGGCGCGAATCATCGTGGTGATCCTCGACAATGCCACCACCGCCATGACCGGTGGTCAGCCGGTCCCCCACATGGGAGTGGCTGCCGGCGGCGCGGCAACCCGGGCGGTGGCTATCGAACCGTTGGTCAAGGCCTGCGGTGTCGATTTTGTCGAGGTCTGTGATCCCTATGATCAGCAACGCTTCATGACGCTTCTGCGACAGGCTGACCAACATGCCCGCAGCCCGGAGGGTGGCGTTGCCGTGCTGATTTCGCGCCATGGCTGTATCATGGAGCCGGCCGTCCGCCAGGGACAAACACGATGGAAGGTGTCGATCGACGAGCGCTGTGTCGGTTGCCGCAAATGTGTTGATGCCTTCGAGTGCCCGGCGCTGAAGATGGACGACCAAAACAGTGTGGCTGTGGTCGATCAGGACCGTTGCGTCGGCTGCGGCACCTGCCTGCCGGTCTGTCCGGTCGCAGCCATTGTCAAGGAGGAGAGCCGGTGAAGCAGCAAATTATCGTTAGCGGTATCGGTGGCCAGGGGGTGCTGTTTCTGACCCGGGTCGTCGCCCAGGCCGGTGTGTTGCGCGGTCTGCCGGTGCTGACCGCCGAAACCCACGGCATGGCTCAGCGTGGCGGCACCGTGTTGTCGACCATCAAGGTCGGCAATTTTGCCAGCCCGTTGATCCGTACCGGGCAGGCCGATGTCGGCCTGCTGTTGTGGGAGGCCAACCTGTCGGTGCATCGCCCCCTGCTCAAGGAGAATGGGCGATTGCTGATCAATGCCGCTCAGGACGGTGAGGGGGAGAGGATCGATGCGGCCGGGCTGGCCAGAGATCTGGGGAATGCAGTCCTTGCCAACCTGGTCCTGCTCGGGTTGGCGGTGCACAAGCAGGCGCTGTTCTGTCTGGCTGAGGAGTGCGAGGCAGCGATCAGGGAGCTGGCTCCCGCCAGGTTTGTCGACCAGAACCTGGCGGCCTTCCGGCTCGGTCTCGACCCTTGCCATTCAAGCCATTGCCAGGAGCTTGCGGAGCGCGAATGACGGCCGGGGAAAAGCTTCTTTATTTTATCGATCTGCACCGGACCGGGTTGACCCTGCTCGGGCTCTCTCTGGTGCTGGCGATCTACCCCTGGGTCTACGGCAACCCCTATATCCTCGGTCTGACCAACCTGATCGGCATCTACACCATCGTCGTTCTCGGGCTCAATCTGTTTATCGGCTACGCGGGCCAGATTTCTCTGGGCCATGCTGCCTTTTTTGCCATCGGTGCCTACGGTTCGGCGCTGCTCTCGACCGGGGTGGGGCTCTGGCCCTGGCCGGCCATGGGGTTGACCGCTTTGGTCTCGGCCCTGATTGCCCTGCTGGTTGGGATCCCGGCTCTGCGTCTGCACGGCCACTATCTGGCGATGGCAACCCTCGGCTTCAATATCGTCATCTACACCATCCTCGTGCAGTGGGACAGCCTGACCGGTGGCCCGAGCGGCTTTGCCGGCATCCCCTCTTTGAGTCTCGGCCCCTGGCGGCTGGCCAGTGACCTGCAACTGCATTACCTGGTCTGGAGCAGCGCCCTGATCTGCCTGATGCTCGGCCTCAACCTGGTGCGCAGCGGTGTTGGTCGTGGTCTGGCGGCCCTGGCTGGTGACGAGGTCGCCGCCCGTTGTCTGGGGGTCGATACCCGCAGTGCCAAGATCAAGGTCTTCGTCCTCTCCGCTGTTCTCGCCTCCCTGGCCGGCAGCCTCTATGCCCACACTTTCGGCTTTGTGAGCCCGGACACCTTCAGCATCTTCGCCTCGGTCGACTTTGTAACCATGGTGGTGGTCGGCGGGCTCGGTTCGGTCTGGGGGAGCCTGTTCGGGGCTGCCCTGCTGACCTGGCTGCCGGAGTTTGTCGACCTTTTCGAAACCTACAAGGAGATGATCCACGGGTTGATTCTGGTGCTGGTGTTGCTGTTCCTGCCGCAGGGCCTGGTGACCGGGCTGCTCGACCTGGCCCGGATGCGGCTGGTTCGCTGGAGGCAGAACCGTGCTTGAGGTCAACAGCCTCTGCCGCAACTTCGGTGGCCTGCCGGCGTTGAGCGAGGTCAGTTTTACGGTGCCGAAGGGGTGTGTCACCGCTCTGATCGGCCCCAACGGGGCGGGCAAGACCACCCTGATCAACTGCATCACCGGCGTCGACCAGGCGGATTCCGGGCGGGTACGGTTTGTCGGAGAGGAGATTTCCAGGTTTGCCGCCCACCGCGTTGCCAGCCTCGGAATCTCGAGAACATTTCAGAATCTAAGGCTTTTTCCGCGGCTGTCGGTGCTCGACAATGTCCTGTGCGGGTTGACCATCGAAGGGGGGCGCAGCATGATTGGCGCCTTGCTGCGCCCCCCCTCCCTGCGTAACCGCGAGAGACGGCTGCGCCTCAAGGCCCTTGCGGCCCTCGACCGCTTCAACCTGCTCGAGCTTGCCGACTGGCCGGTGGGGGTTCTGGCCTATGGTGACCGCAAGCGGGTCGAGCTGGCGCGAGCCGTGATCAGTGAACCGCAGCTGCTGTTGCTCGACGAGCCGGTGGCTGGACTCAACCATCAGGAGACGGCTGCAGTCGCCCGGGAAATCAGGGCGCTGCGGGCCCAAGGTTTCACCCTGTTGCTGGTCGAGCACGACATGGATCTGGTCATGGGGGTTTCGGACCAGGTGGTGGTCCTCGATGGCGGCCGTTGCATCGCCCGGGGGACGCCGCAGCAGGTACGTATCAACCCGCTGGTTCTGGAAGCCTATCTTGGGCGGACCAGCGCCACGGCTTGAGGGTCATATGCTCAAGATTGAAAATCTGCATGTTCATTATGGAAGCGCCGAAGCGTTGCGCGGAATCGACCTGGAGATCGCCGGCGGCGCAACCATCGCCTTGGTCGGTGCCAACGGTGCCGGCAAGTCGACGCTGCTCAAGGCGGTCATGGGGCTGGTCAAGCCGAGTCGGGGGCGGATTCTGCTTGATGGCAAGGAGGTCACAGGGAACTCTCCGCGACGCATGGTGCAGCTTGGCCTGGCCCTCTCCCCGGAGGGGCGGGAGCTATTTGGCGACCTGACGGTTCTGGACAACCTGCGCCTTGGCGGGCTGGCTCTCGGAGTCTCCGGAGTCCAGTTTGAGGAACGGCTGGCTGAAGTTTGCGACCGTTTTCCCAAACTGGCCGAACGACTGGAGCAACGGGCCGCCACCATGTCCGGTGGTGAGCAGCAGATGGTGGCCATGGGCCGCGCACTGATCGCCCGGCCGAAACTGCTACTTCTCGACGAGCCGAGCCTCGGCCTGGCCCCCTTGGTCACCGACGAAATCTTTGCTATCATCCATCAGCTGAGCCGTTCAGGGACCACGATCCTGCTGGTCGAGCAGAATGCTGCCCGTGCTCTGTCGGCCTCAAGCTACGCCTATCTGCTTGCCAACGGTCGATTGGTCGAGCAGGGGGAGAGTGCGGCCCTGCTTTCCAACCCGAGCCTGCGCCGGGCTTTTTTGGGAGCGGCGTCGGAACAGAACCCTGCAGCCAGCCGCCTTGGTGCCGCCGGCCTGACCAATATTCGCCTGGAGAAACCTGACATGCAGCAGAATTTCATGCCAAGCTTTACCTCACCGGAGCAGCTCCAGAGCCATCAACTGAGGGGGTTGCAGTGGACGGTCAGACATGCCTACCAGGGTTCAAGCTTCTACCGGCAGTCCTTCGAGGGCGCCGGCATCGACCCGGAACAGATCAACTCCCTCGATGACCTCAGCCGCCTGCCGTTGACCAGCGCCGACGATCTGCGCGATGGTTACCCCTTCCCTTTGCGCGCCGTCCCCTACGAACAGATTGTTCGCATTCATGCCAGTTCCGGGACTACCGGCAAGCGCAAGGTGCTGGCCTATACCCAGAAAGATATCGACGATTGGGTGCACTTCTTTGCCCGCTGTTACCAGATGGCCGGGGTCAACGTCCTCGACCGGGTGCAGATTGCGGTCGGTTACGGCATCTGGACGGCCGGCATGGGGTTTCAGCTCGGCGCCGAAAAGCTCGGCGCCCTGGCGGTGCCGACCGGACCGGGCAATATCGACCTGCAGATCCAGTTCCTGCTCGATTTCCAGTCGACGGTCTTCTGCTCGACAGCTTCTATGGCCTTGCTGATGGCCGAGGAGATCCACCGTCGCGGGATTGCCGAGCGGATCAATGTGCAGAAGGTCATCTACGGCTCCGAGCGCTCCTCGAAATCGATGCGCCACAAGATCTCGGAGCTGTTTGGCGGCGCCGAACTGTTCGATATCACAGGCTTGACCGAACTGTACGGGCCCGGAACCGGCATCGAGTGCTCGCACCACGACTGTATCCACTACTGGGGAGACTACTACCTGATGGAGATCATCGACCCTGAGACCCTCCAGGTCCTCCCGGAGGGGGAGTGGGGAGAGATGGTGGTCACCTCGCTGTGCAAGGAGGCGGCGCCGCTGATTCGCTACCGGACCCGCGACATCACCCGGATCATCCCCGGGCATTGCAGCTGCGGCTCAATTCTGCCACGGCACTCAAGGATCAAGGGGCGCTCCGACGATACCTTCAAATTCCGCGGGGTCAATATCTATCCGTCGAGTATCGACACCCTGTTGTCGAACATCCCTGGTCTCGGTTCCGAATTTCAGGTCTACCTGTTGCGGGACGGGGCCAGCGGACGGGATCAGATGCGCCTGGTGGTCGAGCGCGGCCAGGGGGTTGAGTCCGGCCGCACCCCGCAACTGCTCCACGAAATGATTCACCAGTTCAAAAAGCAGCTGCTGGTGACCCCCGACGTCGAGCTGGTCGATTACGGTCAGCTGCCTCGTTCGGAGCGCAAAAGCCAGCGGATCTTCGATGAGCGGATTCAGGATGAGATTGTGTGAGGAAGGAAGGATCGAATTGCCACTTGCGCTGTGTCACTGAACTCTTGTTGCATAGCGTTTCACCGCGAGAAGGAGGAGTGAAATGAAGCGAGGATTGTTGATGCTAGCGTTGATCGGATTGTGTGCCGGGAGCGCGATGGCCAAGGAGCCGATCAAGATCGGGGCGTTTTTTGATCTGTCCGGGCCGGCCAGTTTTATCGGTACGCCGACCAAGCTGGTGGCGGAGATGGTGGTCGACAGGATAAACAAGCAGGGGGGGGTGAACGGCGTGCCCATCGAACTGGTGATCGGTGATACCGAGGGGGATCCGGCCAAGGCGACCACCATCGCCAAGAAGTTCATCTACAAGGAGAAGGTGGCGGCCATGATCGGCCCGACCCGCACCGGAACCGGCATGGCGGTCAAGAAACTGGTCGAAGAGGCAGGGATGCCGACCTTCATGACGGTCGGCGGCGATCCGGTGATCATGGGCGGCGACAAGTTCGGCTCCTTCGAATATGTCTTCAAGTCTCCCCAGCGCTCGTCGGTGGCGGTCAAGCGGCTCTATATGTTTCTCCAGCAAAAGGGGCTCAAGAAAGTGGCCCTGCTGACGGCTGCTGATGGTTTCGGCAAGGACGGCGCCCGCTGGCTGACCAAGCTGGCCGCCGACTACGGTCTTGAGATTGTCGCCGAGGAATCGTTCGGCCCCAAGGATACCGACATGACCGCGCAGCTGACCAAGCTTAAGAACGCCGGTCCGCAGGCGATCGTCTGCTGGACCATTGGTCCGGCCGGGGCCATTGTCAGCAAGAACAAGGCCCAGCTCGGGCTCGACCTGCCGCTGTTCCAATGTCACGGCCTACCCGATCCCAAGTACATCGAGCTGGCTGGGGCGGCCAGCGAGGGGGACCGGATGCCGGCTACCAAACTGATGGTTGCGGGCGAACTTCCCGACGGCGATGTTCAGAAACCGGTGATCGACGAGTTCGTCAAGCTCTATAACGAGACCTATAATTACGACGAGCAGTTCCCGATCAACACCCACTCAGGTTACGCCTGGGATGCCATCACCATGGTCGCCAATGCCATGAAGCAGGTCGGAACCGAAGCCAAGGCGTTGCGTCAGGCCATCGAGCAGACCAAAAACTATGTGGGAATCTCAGGAGTCTACAACCTGACGGCCGAGGATCACAACGGCCTCGATGTCGACTCCATGGTGATCGTCGAAGTTAAGGATGGCAGGTTTGTGATGGCGCAATAACAGCCTGTTTCTCTGTAGGTTTTGAGGGGTCGGAGCGATCAAGCTCCGGCCCTGTCTCTTTTCAGGCGTGTTGTTCTGAAAAGCAGGCGCCGATCCCCTCAGCGTATGAGAGCGGGACGATGCCAAACGTCTCTGCCCAGACGCTTGGATCGCAAACATTTCCAGCCAAAAGCATGGTCAGCTGATCGCTTGTGATTGGGAAACAGGATGCGTTCTGCATCAGTTGGACGACCGGCTTCATCAGTAGAACTGGCTGGTGGATTTTGCGCACCGGCTGGACGCCGATGGTCGCTCCGGTCAGGTCGAGAATCTCGTTGTAGCTGTAATCCCCTCCTCCACCAAGCAGATAGGTTTGTGAAATGGTCTGAGGCATCTGCAAACTCTTGACCAAGCTCTCCGCAACCTGCTCAACAGCGACTGGTTGCATCCGGTAGCGGCCGTCACCGATGACCGGTACCAGCGGCAGGCTGCGAATCATCCCGGCGAGCATCTCGACGAACTCCCCCCCGCGGCCGAAGATCAACGACGGCCGGAAGATGGTCCAGTCGAGATCTGAGTCACGAACGGCCTGTTCGGCCTGCCATTTCGTGCGGTGGTAGCCGGTTTTGGCCTCCGGCCCTGTGCCGTTGGCACTCATTTGCACCAAGCGCTGGACCCCCTGCTGCTTGGCGGCGGCCAGCAGGTTGCCGTTCGCTTCGACATGCAGACGCTGATAAGTGATGCGCCGACCCGGGAACTCACGGATGATGCCGACCAGATGAATGACCGCGTCGCAGCCGTCGAGAGCGTCGGCCAGACGCGCTGCTTCGGTGACATCCCCGTGACGGATTTCGATGGGGAGCGATGGGGGAAGCTTGTCTTCCGACCCTTTGCGTACCAGTGCCAGCACAGCGTGGCCGGCGGCAGCCAGTTGCCGTACAACCTCTCGGCCGACAAACCCTGTCGCCCCAGTAACCAGAACTTTCATGGTCAGTGTCCTCCTCGCTGTCGTAACATCTACTCTCCTGTTTCCTCGCCGGATTACCCCTTGATCACCGCCAGCGGCTTGAGGCGGGCGACGATCTTGCCGATCCCGGCTTGTTCCACCACATCAACCACTTCGGAGACATCCTTGTAGGCAGCAGGGATCTCTTCGGCCACCGTGGCGCGTCCGGCGGCCCGCACCATGATCCCCTGCCTGGCGAGTTCGGCGATAATGTCGCGACCGCGCGCCGCCTTTTTGGCAGCATGTCGTGACAGCACGCGTCCGGCGCCGTGACAGGTCGAACCGAAGGTCTCGGCGAGAGCGCCGGCGGTGCCGACCAGCACATAGGAGTAGCGCCCCATGTCGCCGGGGATCAGCACCGGCTGGCCGATGCCGCGATAAGCGGCTGGAGTCTCGGGGTGCCCGGGGGGGAAGGCGCGGGTCGCCCCCTTGCGGTGGACACAGAGGCGCCGTTTCCGCCCTTCTCGCTCATGCTCCTCCCACTTGGCGATGTTGTGACAGACATCGTAGATGACACTGAGGCGCAGGTCGGCGGATTTCTTGCCGAGAACCGTTTCGAAGGTTTCGCGCACCCAGGAGGTGATCAGCTGACGGTTGGCAAAGGCGAAGTTTGCGGCGCAGGCCATGGCTGCCAGGTAGTCCTTCGCTTCGCGGCTGGTGAGGGGTGCGCAGCAGAGCTGGCGATCGGGGAGTTCGATACCGTAGCGGCGGGCCGCCTTGAGCATGGCCTTCAGGGAATCGTCGCACACCTGATAGCCGAGCCCACGGCTGCCGGTGTGGATACTGACCGTAACCTGGCCGGGGAACAGGCCTAGAGTTTCGGCGGCCTGCTGATCGAAGAGCTGTTCGACCTTCTGAACCTCGATGAAGTGATTGCCAGAACCGAGGGTGCCAAGTTGAGCCCGGCCGCGCTCCAGAGCTCGTGCGGACACGGCCTCCGGGTCGGCACCGGCGATGCAGCCAAAGGCTTCAGTGTGGTCGAGGTCGGCGCGGGTGCCAAAGCCTTGTTCGACGGCCCAGCCAGCGCCGCGGCTTAGCACCTTCTTCTCTTCGGCAATGCTCAGTTTCAGGTCGTGGCGTTGTGAACCGACGCCGGAGGGGATGTTCTGGAACAGGGTGTCGGCCAGCCGGGCAAGAGTCGGCTCGATTGCGGCGGCTTCGAGGTCAGAGCGCAGCAGGCGCACTCCGCAATTGATGTCATAGCCGACCCCGCCCGGGGAGACCACCCCCTCTTCGGCATCGAAGGCTGCCACCCCGCCGATGGGAAAGCCGTAGCCCCAGTGGATGTCCGGCATGGCCATGGCCGGTCCGACGATCCCGGGGAGACAGGCGACATTGCAGACCTGTTCGAGAGCCTGCTCTCTGCGTAGCTGGTCAATCATGCCGGCGCTGGCAAAAACCAGACCCTCGGTGCGCATGCCGCCCTGGCGGGGGATCCGCCAGCGGCAGGGGTCGATCTGTTCAAGTTTAATGCTCATGGTTCTCCGTGGTTACAGGTCGAGGTAGACTCTGGCTTGCCATCCTCCTGGCTGCCCGGTCAGTTCAGCCTGGTGGTAGGTGACGGCTTTTACCTGGTGCTCCACCGGGTGATCGTCAGGACAAAACTGCTCGCCGCAAATCCGGGCGCACAGGCGAGTGTCATCCAGTTGTTCGATCCTGAATGCGACGGGAACCAGCCGGTCAACGTCAAACAGATAGACCAACTCATTGAGCCAGGCAACCAGCAGCTCGGTCAGCTCTTCGGCCTCGACGCTGACCAGCTTCGACTCCTGGCAGCAGGCTTCAACCTCACCGAACAAAACCTCTCTCAGTCCCAGTGCAGCCTCGACGAACAGCCCCTCGAGGCTCACGGCCCAGGCTTCAATCCCGATGTCGGCGGTATGTGGCAGCAGGCGATGGCCGGCTGCCGCCCTCACTGCCAGCGTTCCCAGTTGACCCGGCAGATTCGTGGTGAACCGCTCCAGTCGACCTGCAGCTCGCCACGATGGGCGCGATTGAGAACGCGTCCGAGGTGCTCGGCCAGCTTCTGCTCGGTGGTTTCGATCACCAGCGATTGATCCTCGGCAGTCATTTGCATGATCCGGGCGGTTGGGTTTTTCGCCAATACTCGCTCCGCTTCGTTGTCGAGAATATTGCGAATCTCCTGTTCATGGTTCCACAGGTAGTCACCACTCAGGGTGAGTATACCTTCTGGATAGTGCTCGGCAATCTTTTGACAGGCCGGGCAGGTCACCCATTGAACGTCGGGCCGGTTCTGCATCGCTTCGACAGTATGGGGATCAAGAAGCCAGCGTTTCTGCTGATAGAGGGCATGGCAGCTTTTGCAGATCGCCGGTTCTTTGTGGCCGCCTTCCGGCAGGTAGGGATCGTTGCTGGTGCGGGTACGGCCACGTTTGCTGCTGATTCCGAATTTTGCAACACTCCTCTGCATGATGGCTCACCTCCAGGTAGGTCGTAAAAAGTTGCTCCCTTATGCTGTAAAGTATAACAGCCCAGGAGAATAATGGGTGGGATGCTGTGCTGGCTTCTGGCCAAAAATGAGCTATATTTCATAAAGCCAAGAATACTGCTGCCATCGCAGAAAGTCTCAAAGCCAAAAGGGTCAGCTCTTATTCCGACAGGCCAAAGATTTTAAAAGATTTTAGTTGACAAAACACCGTTTTGATTCTAACAAGTGGCGGGAGTGTTTTCCGAAAGACGAGTCAAAACAAGCTGTTAATATATTCGTATATTTGAACATCTGGGTTGTCCGATTAATCATTGGGTCTCGAAAGGAGGTTCCGCATGAAACCCGAGAAGGCTGCACCATCTGCCACAATCCCCGAGGAGATTCTGGCGCGCATAGAGGCCAGGGGCATTAGCCGCCGAGATTTCATCAAGTTCTGTACAGCGACCACCGCTGCACTGGCTTTGCCGATGAGCTTTGTGCCGAAAGTCGCGGCGGCGATCGAAGACAAGCGCCCGCCGGTGATCTGGGTCGAGTACCAGAGCTGCTCGGGTGACTCGGAGGCTTTCCTGCGGGCCAACCAGCCGACGGCGGGAGAGATTATTCTCGACCTGATTTCGCTTGAGTATTCGGATGTGGTCATGGCGGCCGCCGGTCATCAGGCGGAAAAGTCCAAGTACGATGCCATGGAAAAGTACAAGGGCAAGTATATCCTGATTGTCGAGGGCTCAGTTCCCACAGGGGCCGACGGTGCTTATTGCACCATTGGCGGTAAAAGTGCCGTCGACGATTGCAAGAAGTTGGTGCAGAATGCTGCCGCAACCATCTGTGTCGGCTCCTGTGCCACTTTCGGCGGTCTCCCGGCGGCCGCTCCCAATCCGACCAACGCGGTTTCGGTTGGCGAACTGGTGCCGGGTGCGGCCATCGTCAATCTGCCCGGCTGCCCGGTCAATGCCGAGAATCTCACCGCCACCATCGTTCATTTCCTGACCTTTGGCCGACTGCCTGCCACCGACCGCCTGGGAAGGCCGCTGTTTGGCTACGGCAAGCGAATTCATGACAACTGCGAGCGACGTGGTCATTTCGATGCCGGTCAGTATGCCGAAGCCTTCGGCGATGGTGCCCATCGTCAGGGGCACTGCCTCTACAAACTCGGCTGTAAAGGTCCGGAGACCTTCCATAACTGCCCGACGATCCGCTACAACGAGGGCACGTCCTGGCCGGTGATGGCAGGCCATGGCTGCATTGGCTGCTCGGAGCCCGGCTTCTGGGATACCATGACCCCCTTCTACCGGCGGCTCCCCAAAGTGCCGGGGTTCGGTATCGAGGACACCGCCGACAAGATCGGCATCGGCTTGGCTGCAGCGACAGCAGTGGCCTTCGGTCTCCACGGGGTGGCAAGCTGTTTCCGCAAAGGCGATGCCATGGAAGAAGACAAGGTTGTCAAGGAGGACTAAACGATGGCTAAAAAGATTGCCGTTGATCCCATTACCCGCATTGAAGGACATCTGCGCATTGAGGCTGAACTCGATGGAGGCAAGATTGCCAATGCCTGGAGCTCATCGACCGCCTTTCGCGGCATAGAGACCATCCTCAAAGGGCGCGACCCGCGCGACGCCCATCACTTCACCCAGCGCTTCTGCGGGGTCTGCACCACCGTGCATTCCATGGCCAGCATCCGCGCTGTAGAGGATGCTCTCAACATTCAGATCCCTGATAACGCCCGGTTGATTCGCAACCTGATCATGGGGATTCAGAATGTCCAGGACCATGTGATTCACTTCTACCATCTGCATGCCCTCGACTGGGTCGATATCGTCAGTGCTCTTTCGGCCGATCCGGCCAAGACATCGCAGATCGCCCAATCGATCTCCGACTGGCCGAAGTCGAGTACCGACTATTTCAAGGCAGTCCAGGACAAGGTGGCCGCTTTTGCCGGCACCGGCCGGCTTGGTCCCTTCCAGAACGCCTACTGGGGGCACTCGGCCTACAAACTGCCGCCGGAAGTCAACCTGATCGGGGTTGCCCATTACCTGGAAGCTCTGGAGTGGCAGAAGGATGTGATCAAGATCCACGCCATCCTCGGTTCCAAGAACCCCCACCCCCAGACCTTTCTGGTCGGTGGCATGTCGATCCCGGTCGACCCGGACAGTCAGAATGCCCTCAACGCCGACAAGATCGCCTACATCCGCAAGCTGCTGCGCAAGGCGCGTACCTTCGTCGAGCAGGTCTATATCCCCGACCTGCTGGCGGTGGCTCCAGCCTATCTCGACTGGGCCGGGATCGGCGGCGGGGTCGGCAACTATCTCTCCTATGGTGATTTTCCCATGGACAACTCGCCAGGAACCGGGAGCCTGTTCTTCCCGCGCGGCGTGATCATGGGCAAGGATCTCGCCAATGTCATGGAGATGGACGAGAAGAAGATCACCGAATACGTGACTCACTCCTGGTACAGCTACTCCGGTGGCGACGGCAAAGGACTACACCCCTACCAGGGTGAAACCAGCCATAACTACACAGGGCCCAAGCCTCCTTACGACTTCCTCGATACCGACGGCAAGTATTCCTGGGTGAAAGCACCGCGCTATATGGATCAGCCGATGGAAGTCGGGCCGTTGGCCAGGGTGCTGGTCGCCTATGCCAAGGGGGTTCCTGAGGTCAAGGCGACGGTCGACTTTGTCCTCAAGACGCTGGGGGCTCCGGCGACAGCCCTCTTTTCGACCCTCGGCCGCACCGCCGCCCGTGGCGTCGACTGCCTGCTGCTGGCCCAGAAGAACGAGCTGTGGCTCGACCAGCTGGCCGACAACATGGGGCGCGGCATCTACGAGACCTTCAACAAGGAGAAGTGGGATCCGGCAACCTGGCCGCGGGAGGCTCAGGGCTTCGGTTACCATGAAGCGCCGCGCGGGGCGCTCGGCCATTTCATCCGCATCGAGAACCAGAAGATCGCCAATTACCAGGCGGTGGTCCCCTCGACCTGGAATGCCGGGCCGCGCGACGCCGCCGGCCAGATGGGCCCCTACGAGTCAGCCCTGATCGGAACGCCGATTGCCGATCCCGAGAAGCCCCTGGAGATTTTGCGCACCATTCACTCCTTCGACCCCTGCCTGGCCTGCGCGGTTCACGTCATGGACGGCAAAGGGACGGAGATTGTCAGGGTGAAGGCCCTCTAACGGAAGGAGGCGCACACCATGCTGAAAATCTACTATGTCTGGCAATGGCCGGTACGGATCACTCATTGGATTAACGTGCTATCGATGATCATGCTGTCGGTCACCGGGTTCTACATTGGCAGCCCATTCATGACCGCTCCCGATTCGTCGATGTTCATCATGGGCTGGATGCGGTTTTTACATTTCGCCTTTGCCTATTTGTTCACGGTTTCGGTTGCCTCGCGCATTCTCTGGATGTTCATCGGTAACCACCATGCCTCATGGAAAGCTTTTATCCCCTGGATCACCCCCGAGGGGCGCAAAAGTTTTATAAAAATGTTCCGCTACTACACCTTCACCGGCAAGAAGATCTCCTACGAGGCCGGCCACAACCCGGTGGCGGCGACCGCTTATCTGGGTATTTTTGCGCTCTTTCTGTTCCAGATCGCTTCCGGGTTCGCCATGTATGGGCAGTTTGCCCCGGGCGGTTTCTGGGACGGTATTTTCGGTTGGATGAGCCTGCTGATTGGAAACCAGTGGCTGCGCCTGCTGCACCACGGTGTGATGTGGCTGCTGGTCGGTTTCATCATCAACCATGTCTACAGCGGCTGGCTGATGGACGTGAAGGAGCGCAACGGCACCATGAGCGGCATCTTCAGCGGTTACCGCTTTATCGAGCCGGAGGATCTCTGATGTCAATCCTGGTCCTCGGGCTGGGCAACACGATCATGACGGATGACGGTTTCGGGGTGAAGGTGGTCAATGCACTTTCATCCCGTTACCGTTTTGAGGGCCCAGTCACACTCCTCGACGGCGGCACTCTCGGTCTCGACCTGTTGCCCTATTTGGAAAACCTCGAAAAGCTGCTGATCGTCGATGCCCTCGACATGCGCGCCGCGCCGGGCACCATCTCCCGCATCGAAGGTGAGGAGGTTCCGCGGGCCTTTGCCAGCAAGCTGTCGGTTCATCAGATGGGGTTGCAAGACCTGTTGGCGGTTGCCGAACTGCAGGGGCATGTGCCGAAGGAGCTGGTGGTCTGGGGGGTGCAGCCGGAATCGATCGAGATGGGAACCGAATTGACCGCCAGAGTCGAGGCTGCCGTGGACCCGGTGATGGCTGCGGTGATCGACGAGTTGGGGAGGTGGGGCGTTGCATGTCTGGCGTAGGGGTGGACAGCGGCCGCCCTGGATTCCAACCCTGGGCCCAGCCCTCGTGCTGACTTTTACCTGGCTTGCTCTCGCCGCCTGTGGTGATCAGCAGGTCGACTACCCCGCGCGTCAGATTCCTGATGGTCTTCTCGGCAACCCGGCCCAGATTGAAGCGGGAGAGACCATCTTCAAGGCCAAATGTGCCAGTTGCCACGGCAAGCCGAGTGAAGGGCGCTCCGGCCGGGCGGCCTTCTTCGAGCCGCCCGCTCCCGATTTCACGGAAGAGCGCTACCGCAGTGCCAAACCCGCCTATCTTTACTGGCGCATCGAAGTTGGCAAGACCGTCGAACCCTACCTCTCCCAGGGGTCGGTGATGCCCGCCTGGAGCGGTC
>PKTY01000069.1 GCA_002869725.1 Desulfuromonas sp.
CAAAAGAACAGGCCGAAAAAGCATGGAACAACGCCAAAACAATTAAAGGAATGAGGTCGGTCCGCAATAGTGGACACCATGTTATGGTCAGGCAGCCCCTTGCCGCCTGATGAATTTCTTCCAGTAAGTCACCGGGGAAAGATTGCCCAAGCTGGCGTGTCGCCTTTGCCGGTTGTAGAACATCTCAATGTACTCCCTGATCTCGCCCATTGCTTGCTGCCGGGTGCGATATCTGCGGTGGTGAACCATTTCCTGTTTTAGGGTGCCGAAGAAGCTTTCCATCGGCGCGTTATCCCAGCAGTTCCCTTTGCGGCTCATCGACGGCTTCATCCCGAACTGCTTCATTAGCTTCTGGTAGCGGCGCGAACAATACTGGCTGCCGCGATCCGAATGGTGGATCAATCCTTTCGGCGGTCGCCGGGTAGCAACGGCTCGGAACAGGGCGCGGCCAACCAGATCCTGCGTCATGCGATGACTCATGGCGTAGCCAACGATTTCCTTGTTCCAGAGGTCCTTGATGGCCGCCAGATAGAGCCAGCCTTCTTCGGTGGCGACATAGGTTATATCGGCCACCCAGGCCTGATTCGGCTCTGACATGGTGAACTTCTGGTCGAGCAGGTTTGGAGCGACGGGCAGGTTGTGGTTCGAGTCGGTGGTTGCCTTGAACTTCTTCACCTGCTTGCAGCGGATGCTCATCTGCCGCCGCAGTCTTTTGATCCGATTGATACCGACCTCAATCCTCTCGACGTCAGCCAGTTCGTCCTGGATCTTCTCCGGCCCATAAGTTCCTCGCCCCCGCTCATGGGCCGCCCTGATCGCTACCTTGAGCCGCTCATCTTCCTGCTTGCGCGCTGAAGGCTTGCGATTCTTCCAGGCATAGTAGCCGCTTTTCGATACGCCGAGTGTCCGGCACATCGGATCGACGGAGAAACCTTGCTCCTTACGCAGTTCGTCGATCATCGCGTACCTCCCCGCGGCTCCTTTGCAAGGTACGCCATAGCCTTTTTTAGGATTTCCTTCTCCAACCGAGCTTCGGCCAGCTCTTTGCGCAGCCTGGAAACCTCAGCTTCCAGTTCGGAAACATTATGACTGCCGTGGGTATTCAGGCCGGTGGTGCTATGCTTCTTGATCCAGTTGCGCAGCGTCTGCTGAGAAACACTCAACCGCCGCCCAACCTCGGCAACGGTTAGCCCGCCATCAACGACCAGGCTGACGGCCTCCTCCTTGAACTCCAATGTGAAAAACTGCCTCGGTATGCGTTCCAATGGACACCTCCTTGAGCCTCGTAGGCTATCAGATTGGTGTCCACTTTTTCCAGCCTACCTCATTGCTAGCAAATAGTTTGTCCGGTGTTGTAGCACAACATCTGTCCGGTTCATGTTGTCCCGCAGGAGGACGATATCAAACTTCTAGCAGAACGAGGTCAGGCCACTCCGTTCTATAAATCCTGCAATGTGAGAAACGGCCACCAGCCAACAGGTGGCCGTTTATGTTTGGATTAAAACCCTTCTCGAATGCGCTATCAATCGGAGGGCGTTTCCCCCTCTCACAACCTGTGACTAACTGTAAAAGTTTCAGTTTGCTGCTAGAGTTAATGCCGCAATTGCGAGACAAGCAACTATCATTGCAGCGCCTTTTCTGAAATTGAACGATTCGTATTGCAAGACCAAAGATATAATCATCGCCATAACAAAACTCATGTTAGCAATAGGAATGACAATACTTGCTTCACCGTATTTCACGGCCAGCATCAGAAAGGCCACAACCAGAAAAACCAACACTCCAGAGGCCAAAGCATATCCGGCCTTCTTTTTTGTCAAGCGGAAGCGCCCCTCGCGTAGACGTGCATAAAGAGCTCCGCCAACCACCCAGCAAAATGCACAGATCAGCAGCATAGTCTGCGGATCTGCCTGGCTTAAGATTCCACCGCGCGTAATCACGCCGTATCCGGCCCTGAACAGCGAGGCGGCAACGGCTATTAAAAAGAAGGGTAAAAAATAGTCATTTTTCTCCGCAGTCACAGTTTTGGACTCAGGTTTGTAGAGCAGGCCAACTGCAACGATTCCCAAGCCGACACCCAGCAGCTTCAGTGAACCAAGATCTTCGCCCAAAAACAAAAAGGCCATCACCACTACACCTAACGTGTTCAGGCGATACACGGTTGACCCCAAACTAATATTGATATGCGTCAAGCTTTCCAGCAGTAGTAGGTTAGAGAGTGTCAGGCAAAGCCCAGCAAACAGTCCGTAACGGATCGAAATCGTATCAAATACCAACGGTTCGCCACTTACAGCCAGAGTCACCGCCTGTAGCACAAACCAGACAACACCAATACCAAAGACGTAGGTTCCTCGAGAACGATCCTTCCTGCTGTATCGTTTATAGACGACATCAAGTAGGCCGGCGGAGAAGAGGCTTAGCAATGAGAACAATATGGCATGAGACATAGCAGGGACGATATTTCCACGCAAAAATGGTTGATTAGCTCACTGGAGACTTTATGCAGACGCTCGGCTTCTTACTCCTTATGTTTCTCGGCGGCATTGCTGTCGCCGTCCAGCCTTCGATCAACGGTCGGCTCGCTCAGAAGATCGGGGCAGTAGAGACGGCAACCATCTCTTTCGCAATCGGAACCCTGGCGCTCCTTGTCGTGGCGCTGGGCGTAGATCGCGGCAGAATCCGGGGGCTGGCCGAAGCTCGCACCTGGGAGTTGACTGGAGGTTTCTCGTCGCCTTCTTCGTGACTCTGACGATCATTATCTTCGCCCGAATCGGAACTGCTGCGACCATGACCGCCACCATTGCGGCACAACTGATGACAGGCATACTGCTCAACCACTACGGGCTGTTTGGCTTCCGAACATTCCATTCGATCCGAAACGGGCCATAGGCGCCGTCTTTCTCCTGGCCGTGACAGCTTTGTTGTTTCGGCGCTGACGGACTATTTCTCGGGTTCGTCGGGACTTCGACAATGTTAGGATTCGGAAGCCTTCCCAATTTATGTCGCTCATCTCCATGTAGAGTAATATATAATACGAGTTGGGCATTCTGTATTAGACAGCAAGGCAAGCATTGACCAATATCCCTGCTTCTCAATCCGGCGAGACTTCTTGCCGCTCGTTTCGTGGAGGAGGTTACATTGGCTGAAGACGCCAATTCTTTAATCAGTAAAGCTCGGCAGGCTCTTCTCGCAAACAATGCTCTCGTTTCTATGATGTACTTGGACAGAGTGCAAGACGATTATTCCAGGCCTGTTGTGAAGTCCCTGCTAGCCTACTGCTTAGCAAAGGAGAAACGTCAGTTTCAGAAAGCGCTATCGCTCTGCGCTGAAGCATTGCGTGAAGATCCTACCGACCCAGAGCACTACTACCATCTTGGTCGCATCTACCTTCTCGCCACAAAAAAAGATTTTGCTATTGCTGCTTTCAGAAAGGGACTCAAAGTAAAACGTTACGAGCCGATCGTAAATGAATTGACTCGTATGGGTCTACGTAACAAGCTAGTTTTTGATGGCCTTCCACGTAACCATGCCCTGAACAAATTGGCGGGACTTGTCCTTTCCAGGGTAGGGGCTAGATGACTTTCCCACCCATAATTGCTGGTGAGATGGAGGACCCATCCTTGGATTGCAGGGATATAAAGAAGGCCTATTTTTTTATTAGCGTGTTTAGGGAAAATAACAATGAGACACAAAGTAAAAGAGTTCAGCCTCTTATTTGTTCTTTTGATAATAAGCATAGCGTTGTTCGCCTGTGGTGGCGATGGTGGGGGAGAGACAGCAACCACTACGCAAGTTTCAACGGTTGTTGATAACACAGGCGGAGTCGTAACTTTCCCAGAGAGAACTGGCTACGGAGAAACTAGGCTCGAAATACCTCCTGGAGCCTTAGACGAAGCTACAGAAATTACAATATCAGTAGTTGAAAATCGAACCACACCCGAAGGATCTGTAATATATCAGCTTTAACCACAAGGGTTGTTTTTTAAGATTCCATCAAGGTTGACTCTGCAATACTCTCAAGAATATCTTAATAATTATGCAATATTAGACTCTGAGCTTAACCTGTACTCACAAGACTCTCAGGCAGGTCAGTGGATTTTGTTAGACTCAAGCGTTAAGTCTGAAGAGAAAACTATTACTTCAGAAATAGAGCATTTTTCTTATGTAACTGTGGCTCCTGAAAGACTTTTTACTTTGTACTTACAGTCATGGAAACTATATGATTCAGAACCTGTAGATGCTAGTCTAGGATACATAGATATAGGTCCATTAAGAATTACGACTAGTGTCCAAATTTTAAAAAGTGAAGATTCAATGTTAGTAAAGCTTGGAAAAGGGTCTTTGGAGAGCTTCTTAACTGGTGGAGAAAGAAATCTTTTGGTTGTTCATGGTTTTTTGTCAAATGCTGGGGCCTTTATTTTCAACGATGATGGCACAGAGAATAATGACGACCTCGTAAAGTCTTTATGGGATTATTATGACAACATTATTCTATACAATTATCCTTCAGCACTTCCTATAGAAGAAAATGCGGAGGCCTTAGTTGGTTTAATCCTTAACGACAACCGTTTCAACCCATCCTTTCAAACCGATATCATTGGACATAGCATGGGGGGGTTGGTTAGCCGGTATGCAATAGAGAGGTTAGGTTTTGAGCCTTATATTGGCAACTTAGTTATGCTCGGCACTCCTAATAATGGAAGTTCTGTTGCTAATATTGTTTCATACTTGCAACACAATTTATATGGAACAGTGGCTAAATTAATTAATGGAATTTCTTTTCCAAGTCTTAAAGAGATAGAAGTAGGTAGTAGTTTCATTACGGACCTTAATTATGCCTACCAAAACACCTTAACCACAAATTATTACGTTATTGCTGGAGACATACAAGATGGATACGACCCTGTAGTCTCAGTCTCAAGTGCAACATCAATACCTTTGATTGACAGTGTTGTTATGAATGGAATTGATCACAACGGTTTGCATGCTCAATCTGCAACTAACGGAGTTACTTCACAAATTATAGAGTGGCTAAACCCACTCTAACCTATTGCTGTCAACAAGATATCTATTTTAATGGATTGCCTCATCCTCAAAATTATGTTTCTTCAAATCAATAAAAAATTTAGTGACGGTAGGGCAATCTCAGCAATACCAGCTTACACATAGCCGGTTCAGAATTGAGTGGCGCAATTACTTGAGTTAACTCGCCACAAAACGCACAAAGAGCCTTGTGCTCCACGCTCGTTTAGATATGCGAGGCATTCTTACAAGTCACAGGATACGAGAGGAAAGTCGGCATTTTATTGATAGGCACTCTTGAGAGGCTCTTTAAACCACATAAATATGGCCACCTGAAATGGGTGGCCATTTCTTTTGGAGGTGTGGGTAACGCATGGTTGGATGCGGGTGAATCCACAAAGGGAGGGCTTATGATATTTTTGGTAAAATAATATTGACTGGAGGCTAGAATATTGCTCGAAAAATATCACCTGATTACTTATAGCGAGGAAGAAGAGTTGGCGAATCGCCTGACGCATAGTCTCGCAGCGGTAATCAGCGTGGTAGGTATTGTGTTCTTGGTGACAGCCGCCTCGCGGACCGGAGACCCATACCGGATCGTTAGCTCGGCTATCTTCTGTGGTTCGTTGACGATTTTTTATTTCATTTCATCTCTCTACCATACGATCCGTAGTCCTAAATCCCGATATGTGTTTAGGGTGCTTGATCATGCTGGCATCTATCTGGTAATTGCTGGAACATATACACCCTTTACCCTGGTCCCTTTGCGAGAAAGCAGTGGTTGGGTTCTTTTTGTCGTGGTCTGGGGATTAGCCATTGCAGGGGTAATCTTCAAATCATTTATGACCCACCGGCTAGCTTTTCTTGCACCAGTATTTTATATAGCTCTTGGGTGGTTGATCGTTGTTGATCTCGAAGGGCTTTTAACCCTTGTCCCAATCAGGGGTGTCCTCTGGCTGGTAGCAGGAGGTCTTTTTTATACTGTGGGAATCATTTTTTATGCAATTGACCGGATCCCCTACAATCATGCAATCTGGCATGTCTTTGTTGTTGCAGGCAGCCTGTGCCATTACCTGTCAATTTTGTGGTACGTCGTACCCTTGCCCCCTGCTTGATATGCTTGAAGAGAGGGTAACCGTGAGTGAACCCGAGAGGAAAATAACCTCGAAATTCGAGCACATTCTGGAAGCGGCCACCGATGGCATTGTCACCCTGGACAGGGAAGGCCGGTGCACCTGCCAACGCTAAATGCCGAGCGCATTTGGGGGGTGAGACGAGCGCAGATACTCAAACGCAAATTCAACGAGGCGTCATTGAAACTGACAACCATCAAGGGCCAGCCTCTCTCAAATGAAGAAACACCCTTTAAAAGGGCATTAAAGGATGGACAAGCGGTCTACAACCTGAAATGCATAGTCGAACGCCCGGACGGAGAGAAAATTATAATAGCAACCAATGCCGCACCACTCTACGACACAAAAGGTCAGGTCGAAGGCGTCGTTGGAATTATTGCTGACATCACAGAACAGCATGAACTCCAGGAACGCAACAATACCTTTCTCCATACCATTGCTCACGATCTGCGCAGCCCGCTCACCGTCATTCAGGGATATGGCGAATTTTTGCAGCAAACATTACAGGAGGGCGGCGCCGACAACACTGCCCTACAGTGTGTTGTGGAGGTCCTCAAGGGTAGCGAAAAAAGGGGGGCGATGATTGAAGAATTGGTGGATACCGCACGTCTTGAGGGGGCTATTGTCAAGGTTCAGAAAGAACCTATTTGTTAAGTGCCAGCACATCGTAGACAGAAAAATGTGCCAGGACATCGTTTACAAAATAGTTCTCGGACAATCGAATAGCCACCGGTCATTCTGCTGAACATTTCCACAAGGAGGTGTTCATGGATGACGAAGAAAAACAACGCATCTTAGCTGTTCGCAGGTTTCTCGCAGGCGAAAAGCCAGAGGCCATATGCTCCTCACTCGGGCGGTCGAGGCCATGGCTTTATAAGTGGGTCCGACGACATTCTGGCTCAGGCGATGCCTGGTTCACCAGCTTGCCGAGGAGTCCAACCTGTGTTGCGAATCGCACCCCAGCTGAGATTGAGGAGATCGTCAAGTTGGTACGTCTGAATCTCTACAATCAGGATCTGTTCTGTGGTGCGCAGGCAATCCTGTGGGAACTGGAAGACCTTGGCGTCTCGCCGTTGCCGTCACTACGGACCATCAACCGGATTCTCGAACGCAATGATCTGACTCATCGCAGAACTGGCAAGTATGAGCCGAAGGGAACGCCTTATCCCAAACTTC
>PKTY01000249.1 GCA_002869725.1 Desulfuromonas sp.
CAACTGAGGCTTCGGCTCCTGCTTGAGAGCAGGATCTACCGTGCTTTGAGCCGAAGGCTCAACCCTTTTCAGACGGCTGTTTTCGACCACCTCGTAACTGTGCAAAACAACCCCTTCCGCACTAAAAACCCGTAGTCTGTCGTTACCGAGCTTGAACTTGAGCAAGACATCAACCTCAACCCCTTGTTGCCAATCAAGTTGCGGCAGATTTTGGCGAATCGACAGGGCCAATTCATCCTCTCCATCACCAACAACTTCCATTGAAGCAGGGACTTTTTCATAACGGCGCACTGGGGCACCATTCTGCGTCGACAGGCCCTCGGTTACAGCCTTGACATAGGAGTACCCGGACTCCACCCGGGTCACCTCAAGAAAACCAACAACCTTTTCCAGCCGACCCAAAGNACCCAAAGCTTGCTGATTCTCGGGATGGATGATTGTCTGGCCAGGCTCCACCAGCGTTAGGATATCACCGACATACAGGTTGTTAGTCGCGTCAAGATCGACGATAAATTCGTCTTCAACAGCCATGACGACGACTCCCTTTATCCCTTCGAAATCCTCATTGAGAGACTTCGTAATGTCATTGCCATACACAACGGAGCTGCTGATAGATAGAATTATAACGATCAATATAAATTTCATCTGCATCTCTTGGAGTTCTTTGCGGATACTTTTGCTCGTATCTGGATATTTGTCTGGGAAAGTTCGAACAAGAAAGCCCGCTGTAACACAGCGGGCTTTCTTGACTAACTACTGCAGGTTCAATTAGAACCCTACGACAAGACCTGCGATAACCTGGAGGGCAGAAGCGTCAGCCTCGTCCCAGTCAACATAGTAAGCGTGAGCATTGAGCTTGGTGTTCGCAGTCAGCTTATAGGTAGCAGCTGCGTTCAAGGTCATAACGTTTTCATCTGCAATATCATCGTCTTCAGTCGTGGCATACATACCAGCGAACTGCAGCAGGAGATCTTCAGACGCATTGATGTCGGCGTAAACAGACATGCCCATCACACCAGCATTTGCTGCCGGCTCGAATACGTCGAATTCCATGACAAAATCAGAGGCCCAAGGACCGTAGCACTCTGGGTGCCAGTCAGCGAAAGCCCAGTCAACGCGACCATCATAGTTCATGTCAGTGACCTGCTCATCACCACCATCCTGGCCGAGAGCATAGAACGCCATCACGCCAACTTTGGCCATATCGCTGGCAGCAACAGAAGCGTCGACAAACAGCTGAGTACCAGCAAGGTCAGTATTTCCACGCTCACCAGTAAGGAAGTCGAGCTCGGCTTTGAGGCTAACCGGACCAGCATTGGTGGTCATCGCTGCGCCAATCAACATCAGATCGTAATCGCTGAAGTTGTCATCGAGGTTGTAAGCAACCATCGGGGTCAGGGTGAAGGCGTCAGTCTTGATGTCATACTTGACTGCGGTCAGAGAGACATCACCAGCGTTGGTTGTCGTCCCATTATTGGTCGAGGTAGCGAAGCTATTGTTTCCAGCGTTCTCATCCAAACGCTTGACATGGGCGAGGGTCAGGCCCTGGTATTTGCCGATGAAGCCGGCACCGACCACATCAACCTGGCGGGTATGACCGAAACCACCGAAATAGAGCTGCCCCGCCTGGAGGGTCATGCCATTCATGTCGAGTTGCAGATAAGCTTTGTCGAACTGGATGTCGGCGCGACGCTGGCTATACTGGTAAGCCGATCCGCCTACGTAGTGTCCAGCAGCGTTGTTCTTGTTACCCGAACCACCCCAGGCAACCGCATCGGAGCTGTTCTCATCGCTTTCAGTCGCATCAAAACGGAAATGAACGCTTACCCCGTCAGCCACGGAAAACTTGCCTTGCACGCGCAGGCGCTGGTCATTCCACATGCCGTCATCATCCATGCCGCCCATGTCCACATCATAGTACTGGCCACGAACCTGCATACTGCCCGACAGGCTCAGACGATCTTCAGCCATAGAGACAGCAGGAACAGCCAGACCTGCTGCGACCAACAGTGCTACAAGAGTCTTCATTTTCATTTGGTTTGCCTCCTGAACGAAATTTAGTCTCTTCGCCCCGACCACCACCACGGTGTACCGGGCCTTTCAAAACTCAAATTTGTTTACCGTCAATTGCTACTCAGTTGGTGCATCGAATTCGTACCCACAGGCTGGGCACTTGACTCGGACTTTGTCTCCTCCACCGGTCGTTGCACAGGCCGTCAGAGACAAGGCCAAAAGGGTGACCAGCATGATGGAAACCAGTCTCTTCATTGCTTCACCTCCTTTCGCAAAATTGTGATGCTCTATAAACTCGAAATTCGAAAACAATAAATTCGAAAACAATGATTAAATCAGTGTTCTAGTATCTTCAACATTGGTGCCAATTAAAACACCCACCGCATCATAAACAACCCCCACCGATAATCCAAGTATTTTCTACAGCTAGCGGCCTCTGTAATTTCATTCCAGCTAGTTAGAGCCTGCTCCGGCGTTGCATCATAACCACACTGTCGCACTTTGAACACGCCAGACCGTTTCAAACAGGCGTTCAATATCAACCCGATTTTTCCCCAAGGGCCTCTGTCACGAGACCACGAAGCTCCGTCGCCGTCGGCACCTGCCCGGCACTGTCGTAGCGGGCAACCCCCTGAGGGTCGATCACCAGTAGCCGAGGGATCAGGTAGACGTTGTACGCCTTATAGGCCTGACCATCATCAATCAGGGCATTGAACGTCATCGGGTAACTGTGCTTTTCAAGGTACTGCGCAACCATCTCTTTGGTATCTTGAACAAAAACATCCAGCAGAACCACATTCGATTCTTTGAGGAACTCTCCTGCCTGCGCGAGCTCACTCGAAAGTTGCGAGCAGGAGGGACACCAGGTGGTTGCCAGCTTGACCAGGACAACCTGCCCACGAAAATCTGAAAGACTGACCTGTCGCCCCTCAAGATCCGGGAGCCTAAAATCGGGAGCCAGCGCACCCAAGGGGATTGCCATGCCCGGCGACGGCATCAGCACCAGCATGGCGACCAGCAGGTGAAACGCATATCTGCAGAAGGTGCCCATAAAACCTTTAAAAGACCCAATCCTGCACCAGGAGAGCAGGGAATTTTTCAGCGTCAAAACCAAACCAGCTTTCATCTAAGTAAAACATTTTTTTGCAGTATAGAAACCGATGTTTTGAATTGTCAAGACGAAAAAGCCTTCATCCGCCAATTTCTATTGTTTCCAGCAAGTTATCCTATATAAAATTTATTAAAACATCGTTATACGACTTTCCATTATTCCCTTCGGCTTGTCATTGCATCTAATGACTTGAAGCCGCTTGGCACAGCTCAGTCAGCACGCCACCACTGGCCTTTGGATGCAAAAAGGCGATGCGTGTCTGATGCGCTCCCGTTCGCGGAACCTCATCCACCAAGCGCACCCCCTGCTCCTTCAAACTGTCTAGCCGCTTCGGCAGGTCATCAACCTCGTAGGCGATATGATGGATCCCCGGCCCATTCTTCTCCAAAAACTTTGCGACCGGCGAATCCGGACCGGTCGGCTCGAGCAGTTCGATCCGGCTTTCACCGATTACGAAAAAAGCCACCTTGACCTTTTGCTCGGCAACCACCTCGGTTCCCTCGAAGTCCATGCCAAGGACGTCCCGGTAAAAGGGGGTCGATTCTTCAATACTGTTGACTGCGATCCCGACATGACTGATTTTTTTTGGCATTTTTTCCTCCAGGCTCCTTGTTCTCAGCACCTTCGGCGCTGAGCGTTGAAATCTACTGTCCACGCCTGAACGCTTCAAGCAGCCTGCGTACCGCGGCTCCCGGCGTGGTCGTTCCTCTGGCCACGGCCTCCTGGACCTGCGGCAGCAGCGCTTCAACCTGGCGGTCACTCAGCAGCATCTGCTTGAGATCATCCATCAGTAACGTCCACATCCAGTCGCTGGCCTGCAAACGCCGCTTGGCCTGCAGCTCGCCAGTTTGCTCCATGGTGGCCCGGAACCGCTCGATCACCTGCCAGGTTTCCGTGATTCCCTGGCTGTGCAGAGCGCTGCAGAGCAGCACCGGCACCTGCCAACTGTGGCTTTTGGGCTTAAGCATATGCAGAGCGTTCTGGTACTGCTGGCGGGCCAGTTCTGCACGTGGCCGACTTTCCCCTTCCGATTTGTTGATCAGAATGGCATCAGCAATCTCCATCACCCCGCGCTTGATCCCCTGCAGTTCGTCTCCAGCGTTGGGGAGTTGCAGCAGCAGGAAGAAGTCGACCATGGAAGCAACGGTGATCTCCGACTGACCGACTCCGACTGTCTCGACAATGATGACATCATAGCCGGCGGCTTCACAGACCAGCATGGTTTCACGCGTCTTGCGTGCCACCCCGCCAAGAGTGTCACCGGCCGGCGATGGTCGAATGAAGGCATTGGCCTGGCGGGAGAGATCCTCCATACGGGTCTTGTCGCCGAGAATGCTCCCCCCCGAGAGCTGCGACGAAGGGTCGACGGCGAGCACAGCGACCTTGTGCCCCTGGGCGATGAGCTGCATGCCGAACGCCTCGATAAAGGTGCTCTTGCCGGCACCCGGGACTCCGGAGATGCCGATACGAATGGCATTGCCGGCCTGTGGCAGCAGTTCATCGAGCAGGGTGGTGGCGGCCAGGGAGTGATCGCGGTTGCGACTTTCAATGAGGGTAATGGCCTTGGCCAGGGCGCGCAGGTTTCCGGAACGCACCCCGGCGGCTATATCATGAATCTTGATCGTCATATGAACTTTAGAACAGTTAACGCCTGTTCGCCAGGCTCGCTCAAGGTGCAAAACCAAAAAGCAAGACGCAAAGAAAAACCCTAAGTTCCCCTCTGCGTCTTTTTGCTACTTAGCGCCTTTGCGATAAAGATTGCAGCAGCAGAACACGTTATTTTTTCTTTTCCTCAATCGCATCAAGCGTCTGATTGGCCGAGACGACAATCGGGGTGCCGGGCCCGAAGATTTTTGCGGCACCGGCGGCATAGAGGGCCTCGTAATCCTGACGGGGGATCACCCCGCCGCAGACTACGGCGATATCGTCGGCCTCGAGTTTTTTCAGCTCGGCCACCAGCTGCGGCACCAGGGTCTTGTGGCCAGCAGCGAGACTGGAGACCCCGACCACGTGGACATCATTTTCGACGGCCATCTTGGCGGCTTCCTCGGGGGTCTGAAACAACGGGCCGACATCGACGTCAAAACCGGCATCAGCATAGGCTGTTGCCACCACCTTGGCGCCGCGATCATGGCCGTCTTGCCCCATCTTGGCCACAAGGATACGCGGCCGACGACCTTCCTTGGCCGTAAACTCGGTGACCCTCTTTTTCAGTTCGGAAAATTCGTTGTCGTTCTCCACAACGGCTCCATAGGCACCTGATACCAGTTTGATCTCGGCCTTGTGACGACCGAACACCTTCTCCATGGCGTCGGAGATTTCTCCGACCGAGGCACGCAGGCGAGCGGCAGCAACACAGAGGCCTAGCAGGTTCTGGGAACCATCCTCGCATGCGGCAGTAATCGCGGCAAGGGCCTTCTGGCAGGCGGCCTCGTCACGCTCGGCGCGCATCTTTTCGAGCCGGGCGATCTGACCCTTGCGTACCGCAGTATTATCGACGTCGAGGACATCGATCGGATCTTCCTTGGCCAGCTTGTACTTGTTGACGCCGACAATCACATCGCGCCCCGAGTCAATTGCGGCCTGCTTCTTGGCGGCCGATTCCTCGATCCGTAGCTTCGGCATGCCGGTTTCGATCGCCTTGGTCATGCCACCGAGCCCCTCGATCTCATCAAGGATCTTCTGAGCCTCCTCGATCAGCGCGGCCGTCAGACTCTCGACATAGTAGGAACCAGCCAGAGGGTCGACCACGTTGCAGATCCCGCTTTCCTCCTGAATAATCAGCTGGGTGTTGCGGGCAATCCGCGCCGAATGGTCTGTTGGCAGGGCGATCGCCTCATCAAGGGCGTTGGTATGCAGCGACTGGGTACCACCAAGCACAGCGGCAAGGGCCTCGAGGGTGGTGCGGACCACGTTGTTATAGGGGTCCTGCTCGGTGAGGCTCCAGCCTGAAGTCTGGCAGTGGGTGCGCAGCATCAGCGACTTCGGGTTGTTGGGGTTGAACGGTTTGATAAGGTGCGCCCAGAGGTAGCGGGCCGCGCGCAGCTTGGCCGCCTCCATGAAGAAGTTCATGCCAATGCCGAAAAAGAACGACAACCGCGGCGCGAAGGCATCGATGTCGAGCCCTTTGCCGATCGCTGTCCGCACGTACTCGAGACCATCGGCCAGGGTAAAAGCCAGCTCCAGAGCGGCATTGGCGCCGGCTTCCTGAATATGGTAGCCGGAGATCGAAATCGAATTGAACTTCGGCATGTAGTTACTGGTGTACTCGATGATGTCGGCGATGATCCGCATCGACGGTTCCGGCGGGTAGACGTAGGTATTGCGGACCATGAACTCCTTGAGAATATCGTTCTGGATGGTCCCTGCCAGCTGCTCCTGCTTGACGCCCTGCTCCTCAGCGGCCACGATGTAGTTGGCCATGATCGGCAGTACCGCACCGTTCATGGTCATGGAGACCGAAACCTTGTCAAGGGGGATGCTGTCGAACAGAATCTTCATGTCTTCAACGGAATCGATCGCAACTCCGGCCTTGCCGACATCGCCGACAACCCGCGGGTGATCCGAGTCATAGCCACGGTGGGTGGCCAGGTCGAAGGCGACCGATAGCCCCTGCTGGCCGGCGGCGAGGTTGCGCTTGTAGAAGGCGTTGGACTCTTCGGCCGTGGAAAATCCGGCATACTGGCGAACCGTCCAGGGACGTCCGGCGTACATGGTGGCCATCGGTCCGCGGGTGAAGGGGGCCAACCCCGGCAGGCCGTCGACCGTCTCCAGACTTTCAAGGTCAGAGGCCGTATAGAGCGGCTTGACACTAATCCCTTCCGGAGTGTCCCACTTGAAGCCGGCGAGGTCGTCGGTCTTTTTCTCCTTTTTGGCCAGCACTTCCCAATCGGCCAGAGTCTTCTTGTCGAAACAGCTCATTGTTCATCCTCACTTTCAAACTCAAATCAGAACCAGCAGGTATAAAAAGCAGTTAACACAAAGGACAACGCCATACTGAACGCCACAAGTCGGCCTGTGCGCCTATGTGGTCAAGTCATCATGACCGACCCGTCAGCGGGTGACCACCGCCAGGACCTGCACCTCGGTCCCATCGCGAGCCAGCAAGCGGTGCTTGAGAGCCGCGTCGAAATAAATGGCGTCCCCTTCATCAAGATTGATCCGCTCTTCATCAAGGATGATTTCCGCCCTCCCTTTCAGAATCAGCAGAAACTCCTCCCCCTCATGGTTGTAGAGGGTCTCCTCGTCAGGACGCTCCGAAACGGTGACCACAAACGGCTCCATCTTGGTGTTGCGCTTACGAAAGGAGAGGGCTTCATAGGTATAGCCATGGCCGGTGCCGGCCTTGGAGATCACTCGGCTGACCACCCGCCGCTCATTCCTGCGCACCACCTCGTACTTGCGCTCCTCTTCCTCGTCCTCGAAGAAGGTACTGATCTTGACATCGAAAAATCGGGCAATTTTGGAGAGGGTGGCAATGGGGGGCGAAACGTTATTGTTCTCGATCTGCGAAATCAAGGCCGGCGAGAAACCGGTCTCCTGGGCGACATCCTGCAGGGTCAGCTTGCGCGCCTTGCGGAGTTTCTTGATCTTGGCTCCGATGTTGTATTCCACTTGAACCTTCCCGGCAATGGTAAAACAGGATTTTCAGATCGTAAAATATAGAGGAAACTCCCTAGATTATCAACATAATTTTATTTTCAGTAAACTGTTTTTTAACTGCGATAAACGGACCGAAAGATCGTCTCTTTCGGCTGCTGAAAAAACCGGTCTATTTTGAACGCTATGCTGAAGCTGCTCATTTATTTGCTAACCCCCTCATTTCACGAGGAATCCTCCATTGAGGCCGCTCCCTTGAAACTCAAAAACGTTTTTTATTATATGAGCACAAATTCACGCAAGATTTCGCAATGTTACAGAATTATCGCCAGACCCTTGACGAGAAAGCAGCGGGAATCAATCACTGGTTTAGCAGACAAAACACCAAAACAATATAACATATTGTTTTACAAGCGTTTTTCCGAAAAACAGTGTTGACGTCCGTTGGCAGAGGGGTATATTTTTTTAAACGAAATACGCCACTCAAGGCAAATCACCCCGGCCACGGAGGCAATAATGAGGTGCCCAGTCTGCAAGACTTTCAAAAACCATGTCGAATTTGACATCCACGTCAACGGCCTCGATGAAGACATCCACGAATGCGATGTCTGCGAAACATCCTGGTCAGTCAACCACGGCGTCACGGAAGTGATTAGTGACAGCCAGGCCAGATCCTTTCTCGAAGCCGTTTCCGAGTGTGTCGAGGGTGACGACTACAGCATCGCCGCAGCCTAACCGATACAAAAAGCCCCGGCAGAAACCGGGGCTTTTTTGTATCCACTCTGCCTAACCGCCCTCCCTTAGAGAACTCCCTGTAGGTACGATGAGGTGGTCTCCCTCTTCTGCTTCTCGATCTGCTTCGGATCGACCTCGACGAACTTCTCGTCCGGGGTGACCTTGAAAATCGGTTGCCCTTTCTGAACGATCACGCCGTCGGTGCCATCGATCAGGATCTTGTCGACGGTTCCAGCAAACGGGGCAGGAATCTTGTTGAACATCTTCATGACCTCGAGGATGAACAACGGCTGACCCTTCTCGAAGTGCTCCCCTTCCCGGACAAACGACGGCATCCCCGGAGCTTCCTGAGCATAATACATTCCGCCGCCCGGGGTGACGATCTCGTCGGCCTTGGTGGACGGCGGCGGGACCAGCACCTTCTTCATGGCAGACTGCAGGTCGGCATCGTTCAGATAGTCGGGGATCGTCACCTCTAGATCGTCCTCAACGCGGAACGCGAAGAAATCGGTCTTTTCTGCGACCATGAACAGCATTCCCAGCAGTTCGTTGCCGACCTCGAAACCGAAATGGGCCGACTGGACTTCCGCCCAGGCCGCTGCATCAAACCCGCCCTGGGGGCTTTCTTTGGCGAGAATCTCATTGAGTTTGACAAAATCATCCTTGCCCAGGCCGAAGCGCTCACGCAGTTCTGCGTAGAAGTCGAGCGCACTGTTCAACAGGTCGCGGTCGTGGGTCCAGATCACCTCGGCGGCCGGGGCATCCTGGCGCCAGGTCATGTTCAGGTACTGGTAGGTCTCCTCAAGAATCACCAGGGGGTTGCGCAACCAGACCAGCTTGCCGTCCTTGTGATCAAAACTCTTGCGGTTGATGCTCAACCATCCGGCCAGCAGGTGCGGGTCGGCGAGAAGCTTCTCCATCGGCCGGGTGAGCAGGGTCCCCTTGCGGTCGAGGGTTTCGGAGACCGCATTTTTGATTTCCGGATCGTCCCCGTACTTTTTGGCAAAATGCTTCTTCGTCTCCAGGAAGGCGACGACCACGTCGAGCTTGTTCGACTCTTCCTTGAGCTTGCCGACCAGGGTCAGGTAGGGGACCACAAAGCGGGTGGTCGGCTTGGCCATCACGTTCTGACCAAGAAACCAGTTGACCAGTCCATAGTGGAACTCAAGGTTGGTCGCCAGGTTGCTGCCACGCAGGGTGGTGCTGCTCAGCACCTTGGCGAGATGCTTGTAGCTATCGAGACGATCCTCCCCCTTGGTCAGCAGCAGGGCGATGTTGGAGTCGTAGGCACCGGCCAGGTGGTAGCGCATGAACAGTCCGGTATCGGGGTTCCTGATACAGATCCCCTGATCGTCACGAATCTCACCCTCGATCGTCTCCGACCAGTAGCGGATATAGCCCCCGGCACTCGGTGACAGTGAACAATCGGTGGCATTGAGTCGGGCTTCAGCGCCGGCGCCAAAGCGCGGCAAACGCTCGGGGCGCGGCAGGCGTTCCTTGTGCATCGCCAGCAGAGCCATCGCTTCGACCAGCGATTCGACAATGAAATAATCGTTCTTGTCTTTGGGGTTGGTGAACTTGAGCTTGTAGACCAGCTCAGTGACCCGGTGCTCAACCTGAATGCGGGTATTGACCTCCATGAAGTAGTGGCGATCGCGATCGACAATGCACTCGAAGGTCGAAGCCGAATCGAGACCGACCGCCTTGCCAAACCGCTCAGACTCATCCTCCATGCGCTTGAGCACCTTGAGGTCGGTCTCCAGAGCCGCCGCCTGCTTCTTGAGACCTGCCTGCTTGGCTTTCTCGATCTCATGAGCCAGGCCTTCCTGGGTGACCGAAATCTCCAGCAGCTTCTGCTCGTGCATCTGCAGCGAACAATCGCGGCCGCCGAGGGCGATGCACCAGTCGCCGTTGCCGAGCAGCTGAATCTCATTGTGACGAGTCTGTTCGATGTTCAGCTCGACCAGCACGTTCTTGTTGTCACCAATCCCATTGGCCTTGACTTCCATCAAAACTTCGCGAACCAGTTCGGGAGCCGCCGACGCCGCCTTGCGGATATCATCGTCACTGGCGCTCTTCTTGGTCAGCAGTGAGCCGCCGAGAATTCTCTGCCCCTTACCGCCACCGCCGCCAATCGCCTTAAGACGAACCCGGGAGCGCGGGTGGTTTTTGAACATATCGAAGCACTCTTTTTCAACCTGAGCGCAGAGCTCCTCGATCGAGAACAGGTCGATCCCCTTCTCGTAGGAAGCCATCAGAATATGGTCGGAGAGGTCCTCAAGGGAAAGTGTGTTGTCGTCCAGAATCTTTTTGTTGCATTTGAGCCCCTCGGACCCGACCAGAGCGATCAGGGCTTCGCGACTCGGGTACTTGGTGACCAGGGTCCGCGCCGTGACGTTGTCGATCCCCGGGGTGACCGAGACGTCGACCGAGAGTGCGGTACGCTTGGCTTCGTCCTTCTTGCCGGCACCGCGCTGAGTGGCGGCGCAGGGGCCGACGAACTTGAGTCCGGCGTCCTCGATGGCCTGGACAAACTCATCGTCCTCAGCCATGAAGCCGTAACCGGCGAAAATCGCGTCGTAGCCATTATCCTTGGCGGTCTGAATAATCTGCCCGATCCGCTCAACCCGCTCCTCCTTGCTGGCCCCGGTGTAATCAGGCACACGATGGACACGGCTGTTGTCGGTCAGCTTGCGCAGTTCCGGCGACAGAGCGTTCGGGTAGACGATGGAGTCTTTTTCAGAGAGGAGAATCCCGTAATGGCCGATCCCCATCTCTTCATAGACGGTCATCGCCTCCATGCGGATCGGGCCGCGGCAGACAATCAGCGGTTTGAGCTCTTCACAGGAAAAGGA
>PKTY01000371.1 GCA_002869725.1 Desulfuromonas sp.
AAAAAACTCTCTGTTAAGCAGACTCTGGGGGCACATTTGTTGTGCCCATTTCGTCTAGCTTACCTCAATACAGATAAGCGTGCCTGACATGACTGGGCTTATTCAGGGGGAGAAAGATTTACTAAGAAGCCCCAGCCGGAGATGGCTGGGGCTTCAATTCATTTAGCTAAAATTCAGAACAAGTCTAGCCACCAATCAAATCATGGCAGTTTCCGGTCCTTTTGAGCTGATTCGCACAAATGACCATCGGGGTTACTTTACGAGACTCGCCTGCCGCGGTGGCTTTTGAGTGATCATGCTGCGGGAACCGTTCAGGGTTGACTTGGTAGTCGTAAGTATCAGCCAGGTCAATTTCTGATGGAATGTTAGATGTCGCTTGCCAGTTCATGTTAGGGTCAGCGTGATCGTGGGTTGTTGAGGCAGAGAAGTTACGGTCTACATTGTTCACTAAACCCGTGGTATTGAGTTCACTATTCGCTAATGTTGAGCCTGCGAAAACAAAGCTCAAAGCTAATGCAACCAATCCAACTTTTGTATATTTGCTTGCCATGGCTGTTCTCCTTTCAAGGGCTCATTTCCCTAATGAAAGATTTGGGGGAAAAGAGCGTGTACTTGTAGATATTGAAAAGCATATTCAGTGCCAACATCTCCCTAAATCTCGTAAGTGGCTGAGGTCGCGTATTTATCTCATGATCACCCAGCTAGAAAGAGCGATACTTTCGTGCACTTTTGAAGAATATTCTACTTCAACTTGTACACATTTATACACTTCACACGTCCAAAACAACCTTCATCGGCTCAGGACAAAGTGCCTTCTTCATACCACCTCCTGACTTAATCTACCCATCGTAATATCAGGGACTTAAACGGTTGCAAGGTTGAAATCGCGCCCTGTTGTGTTATGGTGGTACAGCCCTGACGACTCAGGCGGGGACCTCTCATGTCGCGATTTTCTGCCATCGACAACTTCTGGATCAAGCTCGCAGCGGCCAGATCGCCGGTACTGCTTCTCGATTACGACGGTACTCTGGCCCCTTTTTGCGTTGAGCGCGACCAAGCCTTTCCTTACCCGGGAGTCCGGGAACTCCTTGAACACATCCGAAAAACGACGGACACACGGCTGGTGATTATCAGTGGCCGGGCGATTGACGACCTGCTGCCGCTGCTGGCGATTGATCCCCCCCCGGAGGTTTGGGGATGCCATGGCTGGGAGCAGCTGGGGCCCGATGGCGATAGACATCCTGTGGAAATCACGCCGCAGGCCAGACTGGGACTGAATCTGGCCGGGCAGTGGCTGGAGGCACAGGGACTGATGTCACAGATGGAGGTCAAGCCGGCATCGCTGGCTCTGCACTGGCGCGGGCTTGACCAGGCGGAACAGCAGAGCCTTGGTCGCAAGGTGGCCGATGGTTGGCGGTCTCTCGCTCTTGAGCATGGACTTGAATTACACCCCTTTGATGGAGGGGTGGAGCTGCGCTGTCCTGGACGCGACAAGGGGAGCGTGGTGAGTCGGATCCTCGACGAGGTCGGCCCGGATGCCGTGGTCGCCTTTCTAGGCGATGATCTGACCGATGAAGACGGGTTCAAGGCTATAGCCGCCCGGGGCTTGGGAGTTCTGGTGCGTCGCGAATATCGAGTCACAGCGGCCAGGGGGCATCTGATCCCACCCGGGGAGCTGATCGACTTTCTGCAGAACTGGCTTGAGGTGACGCAAAAGGCCATCCCATGAGGGGAGAAACATCGTGAAACAGCGGATGTTGGTGGTGTCCAACCGGCTGCCGATTGTGGTTGGCGAGCAGGAGGGGCAATGGACAATCAGTCCGGGTACAGGCGGCCTGGTCACGGCTCTTGCCCCAATCATGAGCGCCAATCATGGGACCTGGGTCGGTTGGCCGGGGTGTGACCAGAGTGCGCCCCTTGATCGGCTCTGTGGTCAGTTTGCTGAAGAGCAAGGTTATGCCCTGGCACCGCTGCCGTTGAGCGAGGAAGAGGTAGAGGCCTACTACCGGGGCTTCTCTAACGAGACCCTCTGGCCGCTGTTTCACGATCTGCTCGGTAATTGTCATTTCAAACTTGAACATTTCAAAGTCTACCAGTCGGTCAATCGCAAATTTGCCGAACTGACAGCGTCAACCTGCAGCATCGATGACTTCGTTTGGGTTCACGACTACCAGCTGATTCTGGTTGCCCACTACCTGCGCCAGCTCGGAGTGGACCAACCTCTCGCTTTTTTTCTGCACATCCCGTTTCCATCAGCCGACCTGTTTCGCCGCCTCCCCTGGAAAGACCAGCTGCTGACTGGACTGCTTGAATACGACCTGATCGGCTTTCAGACCCTGCGCGATCACCGTAACTTTGTCCACAGTGCCACCAGCCTGGCCGACGATACCAGGGTTGTCAGCCGGCACCGCCAGTACACCCTGCTGCGCCAGGGAGAACGCATCATCAAGGTCGGTCATTTCCCGATCAGCATCGATTTCAACCAGTTCGCGACCCAAGCGGCAAGTGAACAGGTGGCCGATGCCGCCTGGTACCTGCACGAGAATTACCAGCGCCGCCAGATCATGCTCGGAATCGATCGTCTCGACTATACCAAGGGGATTCCCGAGCGGTTTCTCGCTTTCGAGCGGGCTCTTGAGAAATATCCACAGATGAGACAGAAGATCAGCCTACTGCAGGTGGTCGTGCCGAGCCGGACCCTGGTGCCGGACTATCTCAACCTCAAGACACTTCTGGAGCAGCTCGCCGGCCGGATCAATGGCCGTTTCTCACAACATGGTTGGGTCCCGGTCCATTATTATTATCGCAACCTCGACCAGACCCAGCTTCTGGCCCACTATCGCACCGCCGAGATTGCTGCAGTCACGCCGCTGCGCGACGGCATGAATCTGGTGGCCAAGGAGTATTGCGCCAGCTCGGTCGAGAACCGCGGCGTGTTGATCCTCAGCGAGTTCGCCGGTGCGGCTGAACAGCTCGCCAAGCAGGCTCTTTTGGTCAACCCCTATGACCTCGAGAAAACGGCTGATGCCATGTACGCCGCATTTACCATGCCGGTCGAGCAACAGCAGCAGCGTATGGCCCGGTTGCGCAACGACATCAGGCGCCATGACGTGCATCGCTGGGTACGGTCGTTCATGGCCGCTGCAGACAGAAGGAGTGATCATGACATTGAGTCCTGATAATTTTAAGGCGGTACTGTTCGATCTGGACGGGGTCTTGACCATGACCATGCCTCTTCATGCCGCTTGCTGGAAGTGCATGTTCGACGACTACCTGCGTCAGCGGGCGCAGAGTGGTCATGAAAAGTTCCGTCCGTTCGAGATCGCCAGCGATTACCACCAGCATGTCGACGGCAAGCTGCGTCAGGACGGGGTGCGCAGTTTTCTTACATCGCGTGGCATAGAATTGCCGGAAGGTGAGCCGGATGATCCTCCGGAGCGTGAAACGGTCCATGGCCTCGGCAACCGCAAAAACTTGATGGTCAACCAGGCGATTGCTAGTGAGGGGGTCGAAGTGATCCATGGCTCCGTGGAAATGGCCCGTCATCTGCGCACCCGGGGTGTGCGGACTGCAGTGGTCTCAGCCAGTAAAAACTGTCGGATGGTTCTCGAGGTTTCTGGGATCGAGTCGCTGTTCGAGGTTGTTGTCGATGGCACTCTTGCCGCTCGACTCGGCCTGCCCGGCAAGCCGTCCCCGGAGACCTTCCTCGAAGCGGCCCGTCAACTGCAGGTTGAGCCTGCCCAGGCGGTGGTTATCGAAGATGCCATTTCGGGTGTCCAGGCCGGGCGGGCCGGCGGTTTCGGTCTGGTGGTCGGCATCGACCATCATGACCAGCCACAGGCCCTGCTGCAAGCTGGGGCCGACCTTGTGGTCAAGGACTTGTCGGAACTGTTGGTATCGATGCCGACGGACAGTTCGGAGGATCCGTCATGATTCGCCACGAAACTCTGACCCCCCCGATTCATATCTACCCGGTCAACGAGTGGAAAATCATCGAGACCAGTTTTTATCCGCGCTTTCTCTCTCACGCCGAGACCATCTTTTCTCTCGGCAACGGCTATCTCGGTATGCGTGGCAACCATGATGAGGGGTCACCGGCCAGTCAGCCTGGGACCTTTATCAATGGTTTTCACGAAACTTGGCCGCTGGTTTACAGCGAGGGGGCCTATGGTTTTGCCAAGACCGGCCAGACCATGCTCAATGTTACCGACGCCAAGCTGTTCCAACTTTATGTCGATGACGAACCCTTTTACCTGCCGACCGCCAATTTGCAGCTGTTTGAACGCACCCTCGATATGAAGGAAGGAATTCTGGAGAGGCGGATTCTCTGGGAAACCGCGGTTGGCAAACAGGTTTTGATTGAGTCGCGGCGCCTGGTCTCCCTGCGGCACCGCCATGTGGCGGCGATCTCCTACCAAGTGACCATCCTCAACGATGATGCGCCGGTGGTGATCTCCTCAGAACTTTGTGGTGAGCAGCAGAATCAGACCGGAGCCGAGGACCCTCGGAGAAGTCGGGGTTTTCAATCCGAGGTGCTGGTCCCCTGCGAGCATCGCACGGAAGCTATGCGGCTGATAATGACGCATCGGGCTCGCAACAGTGGCATGACTCTGGCCTGTGGCGCCGACCATCGTCTTGAAAGCGAATGTTCCGCTTCGGTCTGTTGCGACGGTGATGGTCAGCAGGCTCGCGTGGTCTTTTCCGTGGATGGCAGAAAAGGCAAGCCGATCCAGATCGACAAGTTCATCGCCTATCATTCGTCGCGGCGAGCGGCGACCTGTGAACTGGCAACACGGGCGGAGCGCACCCTAGACCGCACCCTCGGACAGGGCTTCGAGGCCTTGGCCGAAAGGCAACGGGATTTCATGGCAGACTTCTGGCGGCGCAGCGATGTCGAGATTCGCAGCTCGCAGCTGACTTCGCGACCAGCCTTGGAACTGCAACAGGCCATGCGCTGGAATCTTTTCCAGATTCTCCAGGCGTCAGGACGGGCGGAGGGGACCGGGATTCCGGCCAAGGGGCTTACCGGCCAGACCTACGAGGGGCACTACTTCTGGGACACCGAGATTTACGTCCTCCCGTATTTGACCTACACCGCTCCACGCATCGCTCGCAACCTGCTGCTGTTTCGCTACAGCATGCTCGACAAGGCCAGAGCGCGTGCCCGCCAGCTCAACCAGAAAGGGGCGCTGTTCCCATGGCGCACCATCAATGGCGAAGAGGCCTCTGCCTACTATGCCGCCGGCACGGCCCAGTACCATATCAATGCCGATATCATTTTCGCCCTTAAAAAGTACGTCGAGATCACAGGAGATCTCTCGCTCCTTTACAACGAAGGGGCTGAGATGCTGGTGGAAACCGCCCGACTGTGGGAGGATCTCGGTTTTTACTCACCACGACGGGACGGGAAATTCTGCATCCATGGAGTCACCGGTCCGGATGAGTACACGACCGTGGTCAATAACAACACCTATACCAACTTGATGGCCCAGGGGAACCTGCGGTTTGCGGCGAGTACTGTTCGCGAGATGCAGCAGAGCTATCCGGACCAATATGCCACCCTGCTGCATCGCACCGGTCTGCAGGATGATGAAGTGGCCGCTTGGCAAAAGGCGGCTGACCAGATGTATATCCCCTTTGACACCACCCTCGGCATCAACCCTCAGGACGAGGACTTTCTCGATCTGGAGGTGTGGGATATCAAGAACACTCCACGGGAGCGATTCCCGCTGCTGCTCAACTATCATCCACTGGTTATCTACCGTCACCAGGTCATCAAGCAGGCAGATGTGGTGCTGGCCATGCTGCTGCTCGGTGATCAGTTCAGCCCCCAACAGAAGAAACACAATTTTGATTACTACGATCCCCTGACCACCGGAGATTCATCCCTGTCGGCCTGTATTCAGAGCATCGTCGCCAGTGAAGTGGGTGCAACAGAGAAGGCCATGGGTTATGCGCGATTCGCGATACTGATGGATCTGGCCGACATCGGCGGCAACATGGCTGACGGCTGCCACATTGCGTCGATGGGGGGGACCTGGATGGTGGTGACCTACGGCTTCGCCGGGATGCGTGACTATCAGGGCGCTCTCAGCTTCAACCCGCGGATTCCCCCCTATGTCGAGGAGTTAAGTTTTCCGTTGACGGTAAGGGGACAGCGCCTGCGTGTGAGGTTGACCAGCAGTGAGGCGACCTATCTGCTCGAAGAGGGGACGGGGGTTGAGATTCGCCATCGGGGCGAACCTGTCCTGCTGAGGGAAAACAGCCCGGTGATCTTCAAGATGTAGCGGAACTCACCGGTTGTTGTGTGGCCCCTCGCTCAAGCGGCCATGCGGACAACCTCTCACGATCCAAAGTTGAGATTGCTCAACACAAAATTCAGAATTCCCCCGCAGTTGTAATACTCGACCTCTTCGGCGGTGTCGATGCGGCAAACGACCGCGATCTTTTGGTTGCGGCCATCGCTGCGGTGAATGTGAAGGGTCAAATCCTGCCCAGGCTCGATCGGTTGGTCCTGACCGGGCAGGTCGAAGGTCTCGCTGCCGTCGAGGTCGAGGGTTTTGCGGTTGTCGCCCTCCTTGAACTGCAGCGGCAGCACCCCCATGCCGACCAGGTTGGAACGGTGGATGCGCTCGAAGCTCTCGGCCAGCACTGCCCGGACCCCGAGCAGCAAGGTCCCCTTGGCTGCCCAGTCACGGCTTGAGCCGGTCCCATACTCCTTGCCGGCAACAATCAGCAGCGGACTCTTTTCTGTGGCGTAGCGCATGGCCGCGTCGAAAATACTCATCTGCTGCTGGCTGGGAAGGTGCCGGGTAAACCCGCCTTCAACCCCGGGGACCAGTTCGTTTTTAAGGCGGATGTTGGCAAAGGTCCCGCGCACCATCACTTCGTGATTGCCGCGGCGCGAGCCGTAGGAGTTGAAGTCGGCGGGCATCACGCCGCGTTGCTGCAGGTAGTGTCCGGCGGGGCTGTCCGCCTTGATGGCGCCGGCCGGTGAGATATGGTCGGTGGTGATGGAATCTCCCAGCAGGGCGAGCAGCCTGGCCCCGCTGAAACCTTGCAGCCTGCTCGGCAGCTTGCTGCGGACCTCGAAGAACGACGGTTCCTTGACGTAGGTCGACTGCTCCGCCCAGGCGTAGGTTTCGCCCTCGGGGACCGGTAGTGATTGCCATGTCTGGTCACCGCTGAAGACATCGGCATACTTGCTGCGGAACATGTCGTCCGAAACCAGTTTTACCGCGGCAGCGACCTCCTCGTTGCTGGGCCAG
>PKTY01000386.1 GCA_002869725.1 Desulfuromonas sp.
CGGGTGGAACCTGATCGGAAACCAGGAACTGGTGAAAACGATGAATCCTAAACTGGAAAAAATCCTCAAACTTCCTCTGTGGCAACGACTGACAGCCTTGGGCGTGGTTGCTGTGCTGATTATTGCGGCCTTTGTCTGGTTCATGTGGTTGCCCAAACAGGAAGAGTTGACGAAACTGGAAGGTCAGTTGCAAAAAATTGAGGCGGAACTGGTCCAGAAGCGCCAGATCGCTAAGAACCTGCCCAAGTTCAAAGAAGAGTTTGCTAAAATGGAGAAACTTCTCGAACAGGCTCTGACGGAACTGCCAAACCAGAAGGAGATCCCCTCGCTGTTGACCAACCTTGCGGCTTTGGCCAAAAGCAATGGTTTGGATGTCAAGAAATTCCAGCCGCAAGGCGAGGTTCCCAAGGGATTTTTTGCTGAGGTTCCTTCACAATTGAGCCTTGAGGGTTCGTTCCATGAAATGGCTGAATTTGCTCAAGCCATCGGGTTGCTGCCGAGGATTGTCAATATCAGTAACCTCGACCTCTCTGGACCCAAGACGAGAGGGAATGAAGCTGTGCTCAAAATTGGCTGCAAAGTGACAACCTTCCGGTTTATTGAAAAATAAGGACGGTATGACATGATAAAAAGGTTATTAGTTTATTCATGTTGCTACGGGTTGCTGCTGGGTTTTCTTGCGGGATGTTCGGAAGAACCAGCTCCTCAGCCTGCAACCAAACCTAAGGCAGCGGCCAAGGTCACCGCCAAACCCGCGCCTGCGCCAGTGGCACCGGCTGAAAAGGTCGAAAAGGAAGAAAAGTTTGTTTACCAGTCTGTAGGCAGGCGCGACCCCTTTGTCCCTCTGACACTAATCAGAAAGCCTTTCGATGGGGATGATGAGCCTTTAACACCTCTGCAAAGATATGAACTCAATCAGTACCGTCTGCTTGGGGTGATCATTGGCAAAGGAGAGCCGCGGGCCATGGTGCAGGACCCCGAGGGGAAGACCTACATCCTGACCAATGGGATCAAGGTTGGCAAAAACGGGGGGGTCGTCAAAGACATCACCAGTGATGTTATTTTAGTTGAAGAGAAATACTACGATTTCTCGGAAATTGTGCGAACCAATATTCAGGAAATAGCTGTTCCTAGGCGATGAGGAGTAATCTATGCTCAGGGTGACCTCTATGTTGAATCTGCTGTGGTATAGGAAAATGTTTTTTTCCGTCTGCTGCCGGTCTCTACTTCTGGTAGTGGTTCTGGCCTTGACATCAAGTTTGGCAATGGGGGCTGAGCAGGCCAACCGGCTTTTATCAATCGGAGTCGATCCTCAGTCTCAATCTCCCACGGTTCTGATCGCTACCCAGGAGCCGGTAGGCTATCGCTATACGGTCTATGATTCGGAAGATCCCTTGCGAGTTGTCATCGACTTCCCCGGAATGCTGACGGGTGATGTTGCTGAAGTGATTCCGGGCGGAGTGGGTGCGGTCAGGGAAATCAAGGCGTCTCAATTCGATCTCTCCGCCGGAGGGTTGACTCGCGTAGAAATCATGCTTGAGCACAAAGCTGACTATCAAGTCAGTCTCGAAGAAAAAAGCTTTCAAATTGCTTTTGAAGGTCTTTCCGGGGTGATGGGTGACAGTCAACAAGCCCCGATGACTTCCAAGGTCGAGGAGAAGGTTTCGCCCGAAGCACAGCCGGTTGACCTCAGTCAGCCTGCAGCTTCCATGTTGACTGTCGATATCTCCCCCGGTGCAGCAGCCTTGACCGCTAATGGACGGATCGAAAAATTCAAGTATTTTCCACTAAGCAAGCCCGAGCGCCTGGTGGTTGATGTGTACGGAGTAAAGCCGGTTTTCAAGGAGCGAGCGTTTCCTGCCGCGCAGGGTGTAAAGCAGGTTCGTGCTGGTGTCTCGGCAGACAAGACCCGATTTGTTTTCGATGCCAGTGGCGATCGGTTCCCTGAATATTTGGTGGAAAACCAGCAGACCCAGATTCTGGTTCGCTGGGGTGCGCTGGCTAAACAGAGCAGCAGTCGGCCTGAGGAGACTGCCAAGCCAGCTGAAAACATGGAGGTTGCTGTCAAAGAGGAGACGAAGACCAGTACTGAACAATCTGCTCAGATTGCTTCTGAACCAGTTGTTGCCAAGAATGACGCGGCTGACCAGATGGCAGACGTTGAGATAGCAAACGAAGCTGATACGGTTAGCAAGGAATCTCCGATCATTAAAGTGGATCAACCGCCAGTCGTGGTTGAAGAGCAAAGCATGGCTGCAGTTGGAGCAGGGGAACAGAGCGACGTGGAGGAGCAGGACGATCACGACGCTAAGCCGCTTGGTATGGCTGACCAGATGGCTGCTGAAGCAGAGAAGTACAGCGGAGAAAAGATCTCCCTAGTCTTTGACAATGCCGAAGTCAGGAGCATTTTGCAACTGATCGGTGAAATCAGTGGCTACAATATTGTGGCTCCAAGTGTGGCGGACCAGAAGATCACGCTCAGGCTCATCGATGTTCCCTGGGACTATGCGCTGCAACTGGTTCTGGACACAGCTGGACTGGAGATGCGCCAGGAAGCAGGAACGGTCATGAAGATTTTGACCAAGGCTGAAGTTGCCGCTGAGAGAAATGCGATGCTGAAAGCCAAGGCCGAGGCGCTTAAGGAAGGCCCCCTCTCGGAAAGGACACTGGTTGTTAACTACTCGGCTGTTGGCGGGATCGTCGCTCAACTCGAGAAGTTGAAATCGGAAAGAGGGCAGATCATTCCAGTCCCAGAAAATAAAATGATCATCGCCAAGGACGTTCCAGATATTCTCGACACGATGGAAGAGATCATCAGAAAGATTGATATTCCTCATCGGCAAGTCCTCATCGAGGCGCGTATTGTCGAGGCCACAACAACATTTGCTCGTGACCTTGGGGTTAAATGGAACTTTGATTACACCAATGACACGACTAATGGTGTTTCCAGTGTTGACAATGCTTCAGTCGGTCTCGGTGGAGCCTTCCTGATCCCGACTGCAAACCCCGCGTCTGCAGGTTTAGCATCAGCGATCGCGTTCGGCGGTCTGGATGATTCGATCAATATCGATTTGCGACTCTCTGCGCTGGAAACCTCTGGTGAGGGACGCATTGTCTCAACTCCGCGAGTGGCCACCCTCAACGGTAAGAAGGCCGCTATCAGCCAGGGAACCCAGATTCCCTATTCAAGTGCCGGTGACTCCGGGACTTCGACGGAGTTCAAGGATGCCAAACTCGCCCTCGATGTGACCCCGGAGATCAATCCCGACGGTACCATTCTTCTCGAGATTACCGCCTCGAACAGTGCCCCCGGAAGTGTCGTGCCGACGGCAACGGGCAACGCGGTGGCTATCGACACCAAAGAAGCAAAAACCAATGTTATGGTCAGAAATGGCCAGACCACAGTCATTGGTGGGATCTTTGTGGAAAGTGAGAGTGAAGGTGTATCAGGTGTACCGATTCTCAAGAATATTCCAATTCTCGGCACCCTGTTTAAATCGACGACCCGCAGCCGTGAGCGCCGCGAACTGCTGATATTCATCACTCCTAGAATCCTGGAAATTTAAGGACTTCTTGATCGGGGAATGGAAAAGGACAGGATTAACACCTGTCCTTTTCTTCGTAGAGGAACACGAGTCAGTCCTTTGGTGAAAATGGAAACCAACCTAATGCAACAGTTGACAGTCGGTCTCGACGAACGCAGTTACCCGATCTGGATCGGGAACGGCATTCTGGCCGAACTGCCTTGTGCTCTGCAAGCCGTCTCGTTTCCAAACCGTGTCTCCCTGATCACCAACACGACAGTCGCCGAATTTTACGCCGAACAGACGGTTCAAACCCTTGCATCTGCGGGCTTCAGGGTCAGCGTAGTGCGCTTGCCTGATGGTGAAGAGTACAAGACCCTCGATACGTTAGCACACCTCTATGACACTCTGATCGAGCAACGTTTCGATCGTCACGATGGTCTGCTGGCATTGGGCGGTGGCGTGATCGGCGACCTGGTCGGTTTTGCTGCCGCTACCTACCTGCGGGGGATCCCTTTTGCCCAGATCCCCACGACCCTGCTTGCCCAGGTCGACAGCTCGGTCGGCGGCAAGACCGGCGTTAATCATCCTCAAGGGAAAAACCTCATCGGCGCATTCTACCAGCCTCGCCACGTTCATATCGATGTCGGTTTATTGGCAACGCTTCCGGATCGTGAGTTCGCTGCTGGTCTGGCTGAAGTTGTTAAATACGGAGTGATTGCCGACGCCGATTTCTTTAGCTGGCTTGAGCAGCATCGACAACTGTTGGTTGGAAAGGATTCCCGAGCCCTTGTCGAAGCGGTAATGAAATCTTGCCAAATCAAGGCGAATGTTGTAGAAAATGACGAAAAAGAGCAAGGTTTAAGGGCAATTCTGAACCTTGGACATACCTTTGGCCACGCTATTGAAACCCTGGCTGGTTACGGTGTGATCAGGCATGGAGAGGCGGTGGCCATCGGCATGGTGCTGGCGGCCCGCACCTCTTGTGAGATGGGGCTCTGTTCCAGACAGGATGTGGATCGCATCAGCCAACTGCTTGTTACTCTCAATCTTCCGGTGCAGATCCCCGATTTTACAGCGGCCGAGTACGCGGCAGTGATGAGTCTGGATAAAAAGGTCAAGGGCGGTGAGGTGAGACTGGTTCTCAATCATGGGATCGGCGTGGCGCGGATGCACCGCTTGGATGATCCGCAAGGTTTGATGAGCCGCCTTCTCCACCCAATAATGCCGACAGATAAGACATGATGCAAAAGAAACCCACTAACCTTATTGGGAAAATCAGCAGTTACCTGCAGATCTTGTCACAAGACCCGCACTCGACGGCTTTTGTTCCTTTGGCGGAGGCCTATCGCCAGGTTGGAATGCTCGGAGATGCTCTGGAAGTGGCTCGTTTCGGCGTCAGGAACCTGCCGCACTTCAGTCCTGGGTTTTCCACCCTGGGCCGAATCTATGCGCAGATTGGCCGCCATGAAGAATCTTTTGAATCCTTCCACAATGCTCTTGAAATAGATGGTGAAAGCCACTCGGCTCTGGTCGGGCTGGCTCGCCTCCACCTGATGCGCTCCGAACGAGAGAAAGCTCGAGAGATTCTGGAGCAAGCTGCCAGATTTCACCAGGGTGACGAGGTTATCGAGAACATGGTGGCGGCTCTCTCCCTGCCAAGGCCATGGATGGCAGATGCCGAGCAACCGGTGGTTGAGGCTTCACCTCCCGTTGAGGACTCCGAGGAGGGCAGCGACGAGGTGCAACCGATACCGACGGCGACCCTGGCGGAGATCTACGTGAAACAGGGGCTTTTTGAGCAGGCCATTTCCGTTTATCAGCAAATCCTCAACCTGAATCCTGACAGCCAGACAGTTCGTCAGCGCCTGGAGCAATTGCAACTGGAGATTCAACCTCCAAAGGTACAGACCTTAAGTCCGGTGCTGCAGTCTGCTGCTGAGCCAGAGTCCGTGCCGGCTGAGGAGTCCGAAGTCGAATCTGTCGATGAGGATTCGATTTTGACTGCCGCCAAACGGCCAGCCTTGGAGATTCTGGAAAGCTTGCTTATGACTATCAAGCAGAGGAGAGCAGATGTTTGATCAGGTTTTGCAACGTATTGTCGACGAAACCGGAGGGGCGGTCGGCGCTGTTCTGATGGGCTATGACGGTATCGCCATTGAACAGTATTTCCCCGCTGAAGAGGCTCTCGACCTGCAGATTGTCGCAATCGAATACTCGAATGTGATCAAGGAGATCCGCAAGACCTCGGAGGTTCTCAAGCTGGGGAACATGGAGGAGGTGTCGATCAAAACGGAACGCTTCATCATTGTGATTCGCGCCATCACCAGTGAATACTTCGTTGCCCTGACCCTCTACAGGGAAGGTAATTTTGGCAAAGGGCGTTACCTGCTGACACGCGAGACTGCAACCCTGGTCGAGGCACTGGTCTGATGCGCGTTCTGGTGCTGCATGGCCCCAATCTCAATCTGCTCGGCCGTCGCGAACCGCAAATCTATGGATGCGAGACCTTGGCTGAGATCGATGCTGAAATCAAGTGCATCGCCACCGAACTTTCCATTGATGTGGAGAGCGTTCAGTCCAATCATGAGGGCGTGCTGATCGACAAGGTGCATTGTGCCTTGGAACAGCAGACAGACGGGATCATTATCAACCCCGGCGGCTTGACTCATACCAGTATCGCTTTGCGGGATGCCATCTCCGCAGTCGGTCTGCCGGTCATAGAAGTTCACCTGTCCAACGTCCATGCCCGGGAACCGTTCCGCCAGCATTCCTATATTGCTCCTGTGGCCATCGGTCAGATCTCTGGATTGGGCAGTCTTGGCTACCAGCTGGCACTGCGTGCTCTTCATGCCCGACTGTCTTGACACCTTCTGCTACGACTGAATGAACACCGACTCCCGCCGCAGCAAAGTCAATGTTGTCCTCGACGATCACGGCTTGGACGCCCTGGTTTTTCTTGACCAACGAAACCTCCGCTATCATTGCGGATTTACCGGTAGCGACGGATTCCTGGTGATCACCCGCCGTGAATCGGTGTTCATGTCGGACTCCCGCTATACGTTACAGGCAAACGAACAGGTTGAGGCCGATCGGGTCGCTGAGTACAAGGTTAAGGCAGACGGCCTGGTCGAGCTTTTACGAGAGATTGGCGCTAGTCAAGTCGGTTTTGAGGCAACCCTTGCCTATGGCGTGGTTTGCGAGTTACAAAACAAAGGCGAGTCGGATTGGCATTGGAGACCGTTGGGGGATGAACTCGCCAGGCTACGCCTGCACAAGGATGAAGCTGAAATTGAAAAGCTGCAGCGGGCCGCCCAACTCAATGCGACTGCTTTTGCAGAAATCATCGATTCCATTGTTCCTGGGGTCGAAGAGCGAGAGCTAGCCCTGCAGCTCGAGTTTGCCCTGAAAAGGGGTGGGGCCGAAGATAAATCATTCGATTTCATCGTGGCTTCCGGCCCGCGAGGCGCGCTCCCCCACGGTGTTGCCTCGAAGCGGGTTTTGCAACACGGGGAGTTGGTGACCATCGATTTCGGTGGACGGCTCGAGGGTTACCATGCTGATGAAACAGTGACCTTAGGCATCGGCGAGGTTCCCTTGCAACTGCGCAAGGTGTATGATGTCGTGCGCGAAGCTCACGATCGGGCGATTGCGGCTGTTTGTCCAGGGGTTCCGCTACGAG
>PKTY01000253.1 GCA_002869725.1 Desulfuromonas sp.
AACGGGTGGTCGAACGGGGAGATTTTCTGCTGGTCGTGGAGGGGAGTATTCCGTCGCGGCCGCGCCAGGCCTGTTATCTCGGTGACCAGCCCCTTTACGATGTGCTTGCCAGCTATGCGGCAAAAGCAAAGATGGTGGTTAGCTCGGGATCCTGCGCCAGCCATGGAGGGATTCCTGCCTCAGGTGGCAACCAGACCGGTGCCCTTGCCGTTGACGCTTACCTGGTTGAACGAGAGGTTAAAACCCCGGTTATGCGCATTCCCGGATGCCCGGCTCATCCTGATCACCTGATGGGGAGCCTCGCTTATGTTGCTGCCACCGGTCAGGCTCCTCCATTCCGTGAGCAGAGCCAGTTGGCCAGCGAATATTACGGTGAACTGTTGCACAACCGTTGCAGTCGCTTCCAGCACTTTTCCCAGGACCTTTTTGTCGAGGATTTTGCCAAAGACAAAGAGAACTGCCTGCTGAAAAAGGGGTGCCGAGGGCCGATCACCTACAGCGACTGCCCGGTGCGGCACTGGAATGGCCGGACCAGTGTCTGTGTCGAGAGCAACACCCCCTGTATCGGCTGCATGAACGAGCGCTGGCCGTTTTCCAGCGAGCTCTACCTGGAGACTTCTCAGGTCGAGGATCTTCCCTGGTCGCAGATGAAACAGAAAGTCAGAAAACGTAATTAGAGTATGGCATGAAATTCTGGCAGACCCGCACTTCCAAGTATTTCTACCTGATTGCCGCGACGGTGCTGGTTGGCGTGTTTCTGTTCATCCTTGCCGATTCTTACAAATCCCGCCAAGTCAAACAGTCGATCCTCTCTTACATGGACAACCTGCGCGACATGGTGTTCATGTCGACCTACGACTCCCTGAAAAAAGGGAACATGAAGCTGTTCAAAAGCCACCTCGAGGAGGTTGGCAGCTTCGCAGATGTCGCCGAGTTCTCATTACTGAATACCAAGGGGGTGATCCAATACTCTTCAGATCCGCTCCTGGTCAAGGGGATCGATGCCAGGGTGACCGGGCTTGAGGCTCCTTCCCAGATTGCCCGTGGCGACTCCATCACCTACTACTTTCCTGTCGAGACCACCAGTTATTGCTCTCGATGCCATGCCGACTGGCGGGTGGAGTCGATCAACTCCTACTACAAGCTGACCCTGAGTCGCAAAGCACTGGAAACTCTTGAGGCCAATACCCTCTACTACCACGGCTTTACGGTGGGTGGAGGTGGTGTGCTGATCGGTTTCATCTACCTGCTGTTCACCCTCTATGAACGGCGCAAGCACGAAGAGCAGATGCAGTTGTCTGCGAGCGTCTTCGAAAATGCCGTCGAAGCGATCGCTATTACCACGTTCGATGGTCTGGTGGAAAAGATCAATCCGGCATTTAGCCAGATTACAGGTTATGCCGAGAATGAGGTCATCGGTCAGGATATTCACATGCTCAACGCCGGGGAGATCAATCTCAACTCTTACCAGGAGATGCGCAAACAGGTTGTGGAGCAAGGGTTCTGGAGTGGTGAGCTCTGGAACCTGAGAAAAAGCGGCGAGCAGTTTGCTGTCCGCCTCTCAGTGACCGCCATTCGCAACTCGCTTGGGCGGATCACCCATTACATCTCGGTCTTTTACGATATCAGTGCCCGCAAGGAGGCGGAGCGCCTGCTTGTCGAGATGAACCGAATCAAGAGTGAGTTCATCTCCGCGGCTGCTCATGAACTGCGCACACCATTGAGTGCCATTATGGGGTTTGCTGAAATCGCCCGTGATCCACAACTGTTTGGCGGCTTTAGTGAACAGCAAATTAAGGAGTTTCTGGATGAGATCTACGACCGGGGCGAGGCTTTAAGCCAGATTATCGACGATCTGCTCGATGTCGGTCGTATCGAGAGCGGCAAACCGATCGAACTGAATAAGGAGTCACACAGTCTGGCCGAGATCCTTGGCAAGGTCCTCGAGTTTCATAGGATTCGCGATCAAAAGCATCAGTTCATTCTGGATGTTCCAGAGGGGGAGGCCAATACCCGTTGCCTGGTTGATCGCTACCGAATCAATCAGGTTCTGGAAAACCTGCTTAGCAATGCGGTCAAATATTCAAAGCCGGGGACGGCCGTACGTTTGGGGTGCCGGCGGCAAGGGGAGTGCTGGGAAATAAGCGTTGCCGACCAGGGGATCGGTATGACGGCTGAGCAGATGGAACGGGTGTTTGACAAGTTCTACCGGGTCGACTCATCAGATACCGCGGTAGGCGGGCTCGGACTGGGGATGAGCATCGCCAAGCAGATCGTCGAATCTCACGGTGGGAGCATCGGCCTGACCAGCGCTCTAGGCGAGGGGACGACAGTCGCTTTTCGTCTGCCCCGCGCTGTTTCTTAGGTGGAGGCGTCGGGCCAGTTCACATAGGGGTGGTTGACCAAGTAGGCATTGAAGTAGCGTTGATCGCCGGTGACTTCTTTCCCGGCCCAGGGGGGCAGGGTAATCGTCTGCTGCTCATCGTCCAGTTCCACTTCCGCAATGACCAGCCCCTGGTTCTCGCCGGCAAAGACATCGATCTCCCAGGTCAGGCCGGCATGTTTGATCAGGTAGCGGGTTTTGTCGATGATCGGCTGCAGGCAGAGTTCGTGGAGGATCTCCTCGGCATCGGTTACGGGGATCGGGTACTCGAATTCGCTGCGGACTGCTCCTCTGGATGCCCCCTTGACCGTCAGGTACCCCTGGCCGGCGGCGACGCGAACTCGCACCGTATTTCCTGGGCCAAGATTGAGGTACCCCTGCCGGCACCAGATTCCCGGCAGCCCCTGCCAGGGGGTACCGGCCACCAGAAACTTGCGTTCGATCTCCAGGGGCATGAGACTCAGCTTTCCGAGCAGCTGGCACCGCAGGAGAAACAGGCGAAACAGCGGTGGTGACCGAGCATGACCCTCTCCTGCATAGCTTCCCGCAGGGTTGAGCCGAGGGAGTAACCGGCGCAGTCGTCAACCAGCGTGCAGGCGTAGACGGAACACCGTCCCCCTTGCTTGACGATCATCTTGCTGAAATTGCACATGAAGGCGGCCCGGCGCTCGGCGTCGAGATAGCGGGTCATGCAGGTTTCGCTGATCTCCGGCAGCTTGGGGGAGGCGCCAGGGGGGTGGAAGTCGGGGAAGCGGACAATTCGGGTCTCGACGGGGATGCCGGCGGCGGCGAAGTGGGGGGCGTAAGCCCCATCGACGGCGGCGGCGTCTTCCCCCTGATACATTCGGCGGGCGATGGAGATGCCGAAGCCTGCCCGGTGCAGCCGGCCGAGGGCGTCGAGAGATTTGGCGAAATTTCCGGCACCGCGAGCCGCGTCGTGACGGTTTGGGTCGGGATCATCGAGGCTGACCCGGAAGCTCAAGGGGTTCGGTTTGTCGAGCAGGGGGAGCAGTTCGATCATTCTGTGCGCCAGGGGGGTGGTGCCGTTGGTCAAAACCAGGCAAGGACGCAAATCCAGGGCCATGGAGAGCATCGACACGAATTCGGGGTTGACCAACGGTTCACCACCGGTGAAGGCGAACTGCCTGATCCCGAAATCCAGGGCCTCAGTGAGAAAGGGGGCGATGTCCTCCCGGGTCAAAAAGTCCAGCCGCTGGTCGCCTGGTCCTGAGCCTTCCAGGCAGCCAGGGCATTCGAGGTTGCAGGCAGTGCCGGTGTGAAACCAGAGTTCGTCGAGGCGTTGCGGGTCGATGTAGCCGCGGGGTTCTCCCTTGCTGGTCAGGTACCAGTCGGTTGTACGCTGTTGCTTCATGACAGGATAGAGTCCTTCGTTTAAATGGCCGGGCTTGAGACGTCGAATGTTTCCTATCATACCTTCCCGGAGGATATTTGGCAAAAGTTGACGTAGACAGTGACGTAGACAGGCGGTCTTTACTTGTCTCGGCCATTGTTGATAGAGTTGCTAATAGACACGGCTCGAGGAGGTGAGTCCATGAGCGTCTTTTCCCGCTTGGCCCATGCCACCCGCAAGCAGAACCAGGAAGGGGATCTGCCAGATTTCATCGTCCCCCTGCTGCTGAGGATTGCCGATAACCCTCAGGACTTTGCCGGCCGCGAGGAGCTGGTCGGCAAGCTGGTGGAGCGGGTAATGCTTTACGAAACCTACTCTGAGTTGTGCTGCGAGAAGATGGGCTACGGTCTTGAGGACATCCATCGTACCCTCGATGAACTGCGGGTCGGCTACTGACCCTCACGACAGAAAGTTGGCCTTGCTCGGCTTATGGCCCCGGGATGACGGAATGAATATCTCCCAAATGAAGCTGGTGCTGAGTGAGATTCTCACCAAAACCGACTTGACCCCCTGCGTGGTCGGTCATCGCGGGGTCGGCAAGACCGCCGGCATCGTCCAGGTATGCCGGGAGATCAGCCGCCGCTATGTGGCGCTGCGCCTTGGCCAGATGGAGGTTGGCGACCTGGTCGGCATCCCCTACCGCGACGGGGAGGTGATGCACTGGTCGCGCCCCTCCTGGTGGCCGCCCGCCACGGAAGAGCCAACCATTATCCACTGCGATGAGCTGAATCGTGCCCAGCAGGAGGATACCCTGCAGGCGATTTTCCAGTTTGTCGAGCCGGCTGCGGCCGGAGAGTCCCGCCGTCTGCATACCCATCAGCTCGATCCGCGTCACAAGGTGGTCGTCTCCATCAACCCCCCCGATGGCAGCTACCAGGTGGCGACCCTCGACCGGGCTCTGCTCGACCGGATGGTGCTGATCTTCGTGGAGACCGACTATCAATGCTGGGCCCGTTATGCCAAAGAGCAGTCTTTCGACAGTGGGGTGCAGCAGTTTCTAAGTGCCTACCCGAATCTGCTCAGCCTCCAGGGGACGCCCATGGATCTGCAGGTCGAACCGAGCGAGCGGGCCTGGGAGATGGTCAGCACCCTGCGCAGCTGTTGCCGGTTTCCGGCCGAGCTGGAAATGGAAGTCTATGCCGGCATTGTTGGCCAGGAAGCGGCGGTCAGCTTTCTACGCTGGTCCCGGGAGCAGGCGGAACGGCCGGTGACGGCCCGGCGCCTGCTCGATCACTGGGACGAGGTCAAAGAGCAAGTGCGCATGCAGCGCGACGATCTGCAGGCGGTGACTCTAAGCGACCTGGTGACCTCCCTGCAAGTCGATCCCCAGTTGACTGCGGACCAGGAACAGAACTTGGTCTGCTACATTGCCTGCCTGCCGCGTGACCTGCGCTTCGGGCTGGTCAAGGCGCTGGTGAGGATTCCCCAGGTGGCCGCTCTGCTCTGCAAGGACGAGCACGATGCTGTCATTATCGAAGCGATCGAGGCGATCAGCCTTGAGGCCTCGTGATCTGCATCGGTGGCGATCCCCTTGAAGGCTGGAACCCGTAGTCTGGAAAACGCGACCGTTCGATTGCTGAAGCGTCGCCCCTTCTATGGCCACCTGCTGCTCGGTTTGCGCAGACAGCTGGTTGAAAAGACCTACCCGGTCGGCGTGACCATCATCAGTGGTACGCCGACACTCTACTGCAACCCCACTCTTTTTGCCGTCTGTACGGCGTACCAACAACAGGCACTGCTCGAGCATTGCCTCAAGCACCTGCTGCACCTCCACCCGCTGCGACGTCAGAATCGCCACAGCATGACCTGGGGTCTGGCCTGCGACCTGTCGATCAACCCGGGAATCGACGGGATGCCAGACGGGTCGCTGATGCCGGATCAGTTCCAGTTTGAAGCGGGACTTGCCGCTGAGGAGTATGCACGACTGCTCGCGACTCAGTTCGATATCGGCAGCCTCAAGGGGGAGGGGATCGGCCGTGCTGAACGGGAACAAGGTGGAGGTTCCGGTTGTGGAGAGGGGCTTGAGGCTCGTGAGTCCGTAGTACAGCGTATTCGTGATGACCATCAGGCCTGGGACGAAGCCGATAGCACTCCGGAGAAACTGGCTGAACAGGCGGTGCGTGACCTGGTGCGTGAAGCCCACCGCAAAGCGGGAGGTGAACTGCCGGACGATGTACGCGCGTTGGTAGCTGGCTGGTTGGCGCCGCCGATGATCCCCTGGCGGCAGGTCCTGCGTCAATTTATCGGCACCGCCGGACGGATCGGTCGTAAAAATACCTGGCAGCGTGAGCACCGCCGTTTTCAGCACACAGCCCCGGGGAGTCGCAAGCGCCGCCTTCTGAACCTGCTGGTGGCGATCGATGTCAGCGAATCGACGGACCGGCAGCCGTTGCGCGAACAGTTCGCCGGGGAGCTGTTGCAGATCGCCCGTGGTCGTGCCAGTCAACTGACGGTCCTCTATGCACACAGCCGGATCCGGCGCATCGAGACCTTTCGCAGCAGCCGGCTGGCTGTCGAGGTCTTTCACGGCGGCGGCTTCACCGATCTGCGACCGGTTTTCGATTACGCCAGGCAGATGCTGCCGCGGCCGGCGGCGGTCATCTACCTGACCGACGGCTATGGGCCGGCGCCGGAGTCGATGGAATTCCCCACCCTTTGGGTGCTGACAGCAGACGGGCGCAAGCCGGTGGAGTGGGGGGTGGAGCTGCGGATGGCGAGGCAGGGGTGAGGCGATCTCACCCATATCATTTCAGGAGGTAGGATCATGAAAAAGGTTGTGTTGGTCGTGCTGCTGCTGGGGCTGGTTGTGACGGCGGGCTGCGGTGGCCCGAAACTCAAGGCGCCCAAGGCCGCCGGGGGTGGGAGTCTCTCTATGGCGGTCGTGGTCGATCGGGGGATCACCCCCGACCTCCCTGCGGAGCGGGTCAAGCAGTACCAGCAGGTGGGGGAGTGGATGGAGCGCGACCTGCTGAATGTCCTGAAAAAGGCGGGCTATACCCCCCGCCTGGTGGCTGGGCGCAACGAGTTCCGAGGGGGAGAGGAGGGATACCTGCTGACGGTCAAAATCGTCAAATACAATCCGGGGAGCAAGGCGGCCAGGATTCTGGTCGGTTTCGGTGCCGGGTCGACATCCTTGGATACCCGCTATGAACTGTACGGCGCCAAACCCCAGCCGCTGCTGGCCGAGGATCATGGTTACGGGTCGAGTATCGACTGGTTCAAGATCATTCAGAAGCTGAACCGCGAGATGGTCGATGCGGTGACCAAGAAACTCTCCGCCGCGGCCGGTTGATCATGGCCCCGGGACAACCGATGACCGAGGGCTCGGTCAGAACCATGCTGGAGGAAGCCGGCGCGCGGGTCATGTCCCGTGGGGGGCGAACGGAACACTACAGCGCCCCCCGGGAATA
>PKTY01000049.1 GCA_002869725.1 Desulfuromonas sp.
ACGATATTGAGGCTGGTCAGAAGCGTGGTCGGTGTAGCCACCAGCACATTCTTCTCAATCGCCCTCTGAAAAAGGGTTTCGTCGGCTTTCAGGGCTTCGACAAAGGCAGATTCGATCGGCACGAACATAAAAACAACTTCAGGGGACTTGACCCCCGGCAGTCGGGAATAGTCACGGTTGGCAAGTTCCTGGATTCGATCACTCACTGCTCTGACGTGGGCCTGCAGTTGCGTAGCGCGTTCGGCTTCATCCTCACTGTTGACATATCGGGTATAAGCCTCCAGAGAGACTTTTGCGTCGATGATGAGGTGTTTCCCCTGGGGCAGATAGACCACGACATCAGGCCGTTTCCTGCCGTCCTCGGTTGTAAACGACACCTCCCGATCATAATCCTTGCCCTGTTGCAACCCCGACCTGTCGAGAACGTTTTCCAGTACCAGCTCTCCCCAGTTGCCCTGCAGCTTCTTCTGGCCCCTGAGGGCGGTTGACAGCTCATGGGCTTCCCGGGTGATCTGCATGTTGAGTTCTTTGAGGTGTTCCAGTTCACGCCGCAGCACCCCCTGCTGCATGGTCTCTCGGCTGTGAATATCATTCACCTCTTTTTTAAACTCTTCGATCGACTGCTTAAACGGGCTGATCACCGCATCGAGGGTGATTTTACTGTGTTCCTGAAGAGATTGCGATTTGGCTTCCAGGATGTCATTGGCCAGCACTTTAAACTGCTCGCTCAACGCTTGTTTCTGTTCTTCAAACTGTGCAAGCTGTTGCTGATGGCTCCGGTCTCGCTCAGCCAGACTGGTCTCCATTTCGGTATGGATTTTGGTGAGTTCGGTAAAGCGGAGCTGCAGCTCATCGTTCTTGTTGGTCAGAGAGACGATCTGCTCACGAAGCTCGTTCACTTTCTTCAAAGACTCATCAACCCGAGTTTGATAGCGTTCCGAACCCTTTTCGACGTCAGACAGTCTGTTTCGGTAATCATCGATCTGCTGGTTAAGAGCAACCACCCTGCCCGACTCGTTCTCCAGGCGCTGCTGGAGTTCAGCCATCTTTTCCTTGTCGGCGTCGAACCTGACCTTACTCTGGTGGAGGATGATCTCAAGGCGGTGTTTTTCGTCGTTCAGGGTCGTCGTGACTTGTTGATTTTCCCGAAGCTGCTGAATAAGGCCTTCACTTTTGTCGACTTCACGTGAAATATTGTCTTTTAATGATAATAGCCTGTTTTTAAGAGACAAATAGACCGTGACTGCACCGAGAAATACACCAAAGATTCCGGCTAAAAAAATTTCCATCGTCATCGAAAACGACCCTTGCACACAAATTCCTTCCCCCTTGATGGGGGAAGGTTAGGATAGGGGTGAGGTTTTGCTTATCCCGGAGGCCAGGTCAGGTCTCGACCACCGAGCAAATGGAAATGAATATGCCAGACCACCTGCCCACCAGCCTCATTGCAGTTATTGACCAGGCGAAATCCGTCTTCTGCAAAGCCAAGGTCATGGGCGATCTTGCCGGCCACCTGATAAATGTGACCGACCATCTCATTATCGGCGGTCGTCAGATCGAGAGTGGTGCGGATATGTTTGCGCGGGACAATCAGTAGATGGTGAGGGGCCTGAGGGTTGATGTCCTCAATAACGACCAGCAGGTCATCCTGGTAGACAAACTTGCTGGGGATCTCTCCGGCAATGATTTTACAGAAGATGCAGCTGTCCGTCATGTTCGCTCTCCTCCGTTCCCACCCCGGCCGGCTGAAACCCGCCGAGGGCAATGACGTGCCAACGTTCTCTGGCAGCACGCTTAGCTAACTCCTGGTTGTGCGACAAAAGGATGATCTGTCCCTGGGCTGCAGCCATTTCGAGGACATTCAGCGCTTTATTGTAACGATGCTGGTCGAGATGCACAAAAGGGTCGTCAAAGACCAGGGGCAGGCTTTGGCCATCGCCACGCACCCGAGCCAGGGCAACCCTTAACGAAAGGTAGAGAGCGTCGACTGTCCCTCTGCTGAATCTCTCTGCCGGTTGCCAGCGACGACTATCCACCTTCAGTTCGGGGTGCATGTTACTGTCAAGACGTACCTCCTGATACCTGCCGCCGGTCAATCTTCCGAACAGGCGCGAAACCTCAGAGGTCAACTGCATCAAATCCGATTTCGCGTAGCGGTCGACTGCCTCGGCAAGTATTTCGATCGCCTCGCGCAACAGAACGATTCGTTGCTCTATTTTCGCACGGTTTTGACGTAAGAGCTTGAGGTCGGGGTTGCTGACAGTGGCTGAAGGTGAATCGGAATCGACCTCATTTTTGAGCTGTTCAAGTTCGGCTTCCCGCTGCAGCAGGCTCTCCTCGAATTCAGCCAGACGTTGCTCAAGATCGGCAAGCTCATTTGCAGCAGAGAGCGTAGTGATTTCGTCGGTCTTTGCTTCGGCTGGCACTTTCGCATCAGGGGACACGACAGGCGTCGCCTTGGTTGTGTCCTCGTTCTCGCCGCGTTGCCAGTACTCATCGAGCAGCTGTCGATTCCCCTCAACCAGCTTCTCCAGGCGAACCAGATCGACTGGGGAAGTCGGCAGGCCAAGGGCCTCACAACGATGGCTGACCTGCTCCTGCCGGGACAACACTTCAGCTTTGGCTTTCTCGATCTTTTTTTGTTCCTTGTCACAATCACCAAGCTGCCGGTTTGCCTGTATCTGCTGCCGGGCCCCAAAAACGGCCACAACAAGCAATAGGCAGCTGGCAGCAGCTCCGACCCAGCCAAAATGAAAATCGAACAGCCAGGCACCGCCAGCCACAATTGCCAGGAACAGTGTCAGGCCACCCAGCAGCCGCCAGGACGGTTTGATAATCGCTTTCTCCGTCTGCTGAACAGCAGCCAGAGACCGCTGCAATTGTGCCAGTTCACGGCGAATCCCAGCCGCTTCATTGAGAATTACCGGGGTCTGTGGTGAAAGATTAACCGGCAGCCCGCAGTCGGCCAGGCGCCTCTCGAAGTCATCATCAATGGCGTTTTCCGACGGAGGCGGTTCGGGTTCACTGTGAGTCTCGTTAATGTCAGCTGAAGGCTCAGCGAGGCTGCGGTTGCGAACCTGTTCAACATATTTGGCACCGCGTTCAAACTCAGCACGGTCTCTGGAGATCTCCTCTTCGAGAGCATCAATGCTCGCCTGTCGGGAATGGTCGGCTTGAGAGGTGATCTCAGGTTGTTGCTGGTCGTCGTCCTGAAGCCTGGCCAGCTCGCTGTCAATCAGTTCCAGTTCCCGATCCTGCTGCTTGTTTCGGCCCCAGGGGTTGACGCGGGTCAGCTGAAAATACTCTTCAAGCAGACGGTCCATCAACGCTCCATAGTCCTGCTGCCCGGCTCCACTGCCGACCAGAGCGCGCAGTTTTGCTGCCAGTTCCTCACCGGTCCATTCTCGGGGTTGGTGACCGAAGAAACAGGTCGCGCGAAACAGTTCTTCGTCCCCGATTCCCAAAAGCCGCTGCAGCAAGGCACGATACTCCTGGAAGACCGCACCACGGCCACGAGCCGACACCCTGTCTTGGAACTCGGCCAGAACATGGTAGAGGTCATCACGCTCGACAAGATGGACCTCATCGGTGAGCAGGTTTCGGGAGATTTCGACCGTCCTCCCCTTCCCCTCGAACACCAGCCGAGCCGAACACTCCTTGCCACCCCAGGGCTTGTAGAGCTCAACCTCGCGGGACCCGAACAGAACGGCCGGGATGGCTTCAACCATGGTCGATTTGCCAGCTTCGTTAGGGCCGACAATCAGATTCATACCGCGGCGCAGTTCAAAAGCCTGTTGCTGATAACGGCCGAAATTTTCACATTCGATACTGCGTAAAATCACGACCTGTCCCCTTGTGGATTTTCAAAAGCTTGCAGCAGTAAGACCATGGCCTCCTCAACAACCTGTCGGTGTTCATGATCGCAGTTGTCCATGCGATGCATGGCAAGACGGACCACTTCACCGCGCACACTCTTCTCTTCAGACCACAAACGGAGCTGCTCCTTTTCAAATGGGCAGGTCATCACCACTCTCCAGGGTAAAGTTCGTGATAATAGCAGACGTTGACATGACACTCGGTACCGAAACGCTGCCGATGGGCGGCCAAGGCCTTCTTCTGGTAGCTGGGAAAATCCTCACTCTCTTTGGCCAATTCGATGAACTCGCGCGCCAGGCTGATGTTTCGCGCTTTGTGTGCAGTTGGAGCGCCACGCCCAACCAGCTTGAGCCCTGAGAGGGGGGATCGTAACAGCTGCGGGATAGCACAGAGGCCACAGCCGTGGCGGCGGTCGGTCTGCGCCCAGCTTGCCTGACGACTCATGGCGTTTCGAAGAACGGGAGAGACGGTTTCGGTCAGGGGGTCAATCTGGTAAGGAATCTCACAGGGCCAGATACGCTCGGGGTTCGAGTGGTGAAAAGTGCAGAGGCCCTCACGATTCGGGCATTTACCCACCATCAGGAAAGCATCGCATTCAACATCGGGGACGGCCGCGGCCATGGCGGACATCTCGGCAATCGTCAGATGCCGGGGCAAGACTGCCCTGCTTATGCCCTGTCGGGCGAAGAAAGCAAGAGCCCCGGCATTCGCCAGATGAGCAAGGGTGCTGGCATGATAGACCAGCGAAGGGTGTCTGACGACAAGCAGCCGCAGCAGTCCGAGATCGGCCAGTATCAGGCTGTCGATACCGAGCTCGACCATCCGGTCGACATAATCGACCAGCAACGGCAGTTGGGCATCGCTGTAGAAAGGGGCATTGAGGGTCAAGGCAAACAGCTTTCCACGGCCATGAGCCTGAGCAACGATTTCCACAAGCTCAGTTTCCGACTCGATCTGGGCCGCAGCAAAGGTGCGCTGATTGAGGGAAGCCAAGGCTCCGAATTGACGGGTCCACTCTGGAGGAAGAAACCCACCGTACAGTTCATCGGCTCCTGCTTCCAGGAGCAGTGCTGTTTCAGCAAGATTGTCAACCGGTGAAACGATGCGCATCACTCGCCTTTACAGTCACGAAATTTCCAGATGTGATCACGTCGGTAATCCCACCAACTCGGATCGGCTTCACCGGTCAGGCTTTCACCAACCAGGATCAGGGTCAATGCCGGGCGCCGGTCCGGACTGTTCAGATTGAACAGGTCACGGTCACCGACTTTGCCGACGATATCGTCAAGAGTCCCGATAATGAGCTCTTGATCCGGCAGGCCGACCCGGTGCGCCAAAACAATCGGCACATTCTGCAGATAACCGCTGCGCAGCTGCGCGACCAGTTCGCAAAGGGGAATGTTGTTCATGTAGATCAGCAGGGAGACCCCGGGGGCGGCCAAGTCACGCATCGTCGGGGCCTGTGGGCCGTCGCCGAGCGTCCGTGGCGAAGCCAGAACAGCTCGGCTGCAGACTCCGGGCAGGTCAAGGGTCTTCTTCAAAAGAGCCGACGCCGCATTGGCAGCTCCAACTCCAGGGACCACGATCGCCTGTTCGCCGAGGGCATCCACTAGCGCCTGAAAAGGGGAATAGAAGGTTAGGTCGCCAGGAATCAGAAAGGTGACCGGACTATTCTGCGATTGCTCTGCAAGCATCTCAAGCAGGTCGGAAAAATAGTAATCGAACGGCACCAGCAGCTTTTTGTCAGCCAATAATTCGTCAAAAGCCTGGTCATAGAGTGGCGGAGCATAGACCGTGGAACAAGTGGCAAGCAGGCGCTCGGCTTTGCGGGTCAGCAGCTCGGGATCGCCCGGACCGGCGCCTAAAAAGTAGACAGGGTGTTTCAAACCATCATCCCTTGTGAAGGTGGATCAGAAATTCACGGTTTCCTTTGGGGCCAAGGATCGGACTGGCGACGACTCCACACACAGCGCAGCCGAGAGTCAAGGCAAACTGCCTGACCTGATCGACCACTTGGTCGTGCAGCTGAGGATCACGAACCACCCCCCCCTTGCCGACCCGGCCTTTGCCGACTTCGAATTGCGGTTTGATCAGCGCAACCAGGTCGGCACCAGCCGTCAGCAGGTCGAGAGTCGCCGGGAGAACTTTGGTGAGGGAGATGAAAGACGCATCGATCACTGCCAGATCGGGTTGTTCCTCCAGATCGTCGACCCTCAAGTTGCGAATGTTGGTACGCTCCAGGTTGACGACCTGCGGATTCTGCCTCAGACTCCAGGCGAGCTGTCCATAACCGACATCGACCGCGTAGACTTTTTCGGCACCATTTTGCAGCAGGCAGTCGGTAAAGCCACCGGTAGATGCACCGACATCGATGGCAATCCGCCCGGCGATCACGAGATCAAAAGCCTCAAGAGCGGCAGCCAGTTTCAGCCCGCCACGGGAAACATAGGGGATGTCTTCCCCCTTGAGACGAACGTCTGACTCAAGGCTGACCAGACTGCCGACCTTATCCAGGGTATGATGATCAACGACCACCCTCCCCGCCAGAATCAGGGCCTTGGCACGTTCACGGGAGGGGACTAGCCCACGCATGACCAACAGCTTATCGAGTCGTTCCCGTTGCGCCATGGAAAAACCTGCTGGCTGGCCCTTTCAGCGTTTTTCGACTTTTTCGACGTTGCCCCCGTGTGCCTTCCAGGCATCGAATCCACCGTCGATATGGCAGACCCCTGAGACGCCCATCTCCGTGGCAACCTGTGCCGCCAGGGCCGAGCGCCATCCCAGATTGCAGTAGAAGACAAACGTTTTATCCTGGTCAAAAATCGGTTTATGGTAAGGGCTCTCCGGATCGATCCAGAACTCGAGCATACCCCGCGGCACATGGACGGCTCCAGAGATCTTTCCTTCGCGGTACAATTCGCGGATGTCACGCAGGTCGATGAAGACGACAGACGGATTGCTATGCAGGTCGATTGCCTGCTGTACCGAGATGCTCTTAACCACGGCCTCGGCCCGGGCAACCAGTTCCTTGTAACCCATTTTGAGTTTCATAGAGATGTCCTCAAGCAATACCCTTCAGCATCCATGTATTTCAAATTCCCCCACACCTCATTTGATGGGAGATTTGATGGGAGGCTACTGAACAAAGTAACCGGCTATCTTCCAGCGGGCGTCACTGTCGAGGGTGACGGTAACGGTCTCGTTGAGTTCCTGATAATTGGCAAACCGAGATTCGTAGGTGAGCACAATGTACTCGCCATCGGGGCTGTCAAAAGCATGCTTAGAGTAGACCGCCT
>PKTY01000185.1 GCA_002869725.1 Desulfuromonas sp.
TGCCAGCCATGGGAGTGAACTGCTTGATGGGGTGGTAATAAGTTTGACAATGATCCACGTCGCCAGCAGGCAAAAGAGAGCCGCGAGAGGATCGCTCCGCCCCGATATCCAGTTGACCGACTCGGTGTTGATCGGGTGAATCAGAAAAAGTATTGCCCCAGTAAGAGGTTGAATCCGAATTTTTTTGTGCTGACTGGGGTAGAGTTGACGCAGGCAGAGGTAGATGAGAGTAGCGTTGCAGACATGAAGGAGGATATTGACCAGATGCATCGCTGCCGGTTTGAGATCCCATAGCCAGGCATCAATCAGGTATGAGATGGTCAGAAGAGGCCTGAAGTAGAGATTCTGCCCCCGATAATCGAAGAGCTCATTCAGTGGCAGTGTTGCTCGAAGACGAATACTGTTGATGATGTCGCCATCATCCATGAAAAATGCCCCTGCCGTGAGGCCAGGGAGAAACAGGGCCAAGCCAATAGTCGCCAGGAGAGGGAAGATGAACCGCTCACGCATGATCAGGCGTGTCGACCGGGTTACTGCCGATGCTCGGTTACTGCGTTCATCCGCAGGTCAATGAGAGTGTCGAGGTTTTCCTGGGCACGGAGATAGTGCTTTGGAGAAAGGAGCAGGGCTTTTTTCAGTGCACGTTCTGCGTCGTCCCAACGTTGCAGATTCATGTACAGATAGCCGAGATTATTGTAGGCAGCAGACTCGCCAACAGTGCTGGCAAAAATCTTCAGGGCTTTGTTTTCCATGCCGTTCAGGGCGTAAGCAGAAGCCAGGTTGTTCTTGATTTTATTGTTATCATTGTCCAGTTCGACTGCCTGTAAAAAGGAGAGAATCGCTTCATCGTATCGACCGCCAACCATATGGTTCAGCCCAAGGTTGTTATGGTTTTCTGCTTGATCGGGTGCTCTGTTCACAAGCTCCTGGTACAGTGGCAGCGACAACTCTTCATTTCCCATCAGGTCGTAAATCAGTGCCAGTTCACGTATGATTTCGATTTCGTTTGGTGAGATCATCATCGCCGCATTGATCTTCTCTATTGCTGTGTTGAGCTTTCCTTGTAAACGCAGAGCTCGGGCGCTGCCGAGCAATGCGGCCAGGGAGTTGGGATTCAACGCTGCGGCTTTCTCGAAAAAGGCCGAGGAAAGGGGATAGTTCCCTTTACGCTGTTCAATTTGTCCAATCCCTATATAAGCTTCTGCTGTATCAGGTTCTTTCTCCAAAGCCACACGGAAGTGAAGTTCGGCCAGCTGATAGTTTTTGCTCTTGAGGTAGGTAAAACCAGCGACCAGAAGCTCTACGACCGATTTGTCGAGTAAAGGTGAGGTGTCGCTGTCGATGGAGGTGCTGAGCAGACTCTCCTGCCCAGGCTGGCGGTTGAGCTGGTTGACCTTGTAGGTCGACTTGCTGCACGCGACTAGCCCCAGCAAGACAACCATAACCAGGAAATAACGTATGATGTTTGACGTTATTTTGATGCACCTAAGAAGTGACATAGGGAGACCTCCGGTTTTGCCCCAGCAAACTAACCACCGCCAGACAAAGCCGGAATAAGATATTTGACGATTTTGATCGCTCCCGGACCGATGAGAACGACGAAGATTGCCGGGAAGATGAAGAGCACCAGGGGGAAGACCAGCTTTACTGCGGCTTTGGCCGCCGTTTCCTCTGCTATCTGGCGTCGTTTTACGCGCATGGCATCTGCATGAACCCTTAGTGCTTTTGCCAGGCTGGTACCGAAGCGACTGGTTTGGTTAAGGACGGTCATCAGGTTGTTGATTTCAGGGTTGCCAGTACGCAGAGTCATGTTGCGGAACGCTTCGTCACGTTGTTTCCCGGCCCGCACTTCAAGGTTGGTTAAGATAAACTCGTCACTAATGTCTTTGCAGATCGGTCGAATCTCATCACCAACGCGCTGAAAAGTCATATCCAGACCAAGTCCAGATTCAACGCAAACGACCATCAAATCCAGGGCATCTGGCAAACCTTTGAAGATTCTCTCCTGGCGGGCTTTGGTCATCAAGTAAACCCACAGGTTCGGGATAAAAAAGCCGAAAATCAGCAAGAAAATAATCGATAGAACGGCTTCGGCTTCCAGTTTGTAAACAAACAACGTCACCATGTAAAAACTGACGAAGGCAATAGGGAGAATGATTTTCATTGCCAGGTAGTTATAAATAGCCTGCTCAGANAGAGCGATAACCAGCACGCACCAGCCTAAGGCGCATTTTCTGCCGGACGCTTCTTTCATCGAGAGAGGAGAGCTTCTGTAGTGGCTTGGATAGTTTGGCTGCAAAACCTTTTTGTTCGCCACCGAGAAACTTCGGTTTTTCTGTCGTAGTGGCGTCTTCCTCCTCATGACCGACCAGCCGATTAAGACGTTGCTCGGTTTTGTTCTGGCGACCACGTAACAAAAAGATGATCGCTATGACCAGGGAGACAACGGCAACAAAAACCAAGGCAAGCATCCCGAAGTATGAGGCATTGTCGAGAACAAAGTAATAGAAGTTCAGGATCAATTGCATGTGTCCATCCTAGATGTCGATCGTAATGATCCGCTTGATAACGTATGATCCGATAATTTGTAAAATAATCGCAGTGAAAATCATGTAGTGCCCCATTTTTTCCTGCCACAATAGCGAGATGTAGTCGTAATTGGTCAGGTAGATGTAGAGGAACATGAAAATCGGCAGCCCGATCAGGATGATGGCAGAGTAACGGCCTTCGGCCGTCAGTGCCTTGACATGTTGCTTGAACTGGATGCGTTCCCTGATGAGTCTGCTGATATTATCGAGAATCTCGCCGATATTTCCTCCCGTCTCTTTCGATACCAGAACGGCCACTGCGAAAAATCGCAGGTCTGCTAGAGGTACTCTCTCGCAGAGATTCTCCATGGCCTCGTTCATCGTCAGTCCGAGATTGACTTCATCGACAGTGGCATTGAACTCAGAACTGATTGGGTGGTCCATTTCATTGCCGACCATTGACAATCCGGTGGTCAGAGCGTTGCCAGATCGCACAGCGCGGCCAAGGAGATCAAGAGCCTCGGGGAGTTGCTCGTTGAATTTTTCATAATAGTGCTGCTCGGCAATCTTGAGGAAAAAGAAGGGGAGCAGCAGGAAAAGGATGGCAATGACAAGTGACGTCATAGGCTGGGGCAGGGCGATGTAGCCGATGGCAAAGCCGATGACGCTCAGGGTGATGCTGAGTAGGATGAACAGTGAGGCATTCATCGGTAGATGAGTTTTCAAAAGCAGCTTGTCCAGGTCACTCATGCGGGGGATCTTCAGAATAAATCGCTCATAGGCTCCCACCTCTTTAAGTACACCCTCGCGGTACTTGATCAGCTTTTCCTGGCCGTGTTTGCCGCCGGCGGATATGAACATCAGGCGCTTCTTGATTTTTCGCTTCTCGGTGAAGCGGCTCTCCCTCCATGCCAGATAGATCATCTGGATGATTGCAACAACAAAGGTGAAGACAGCAACGTAGAGAAGTATCGTAATGAGGTTCATAGTTTCACCGTTATCAGCCTACATAGCTGGTAAACAGGTTCTCGGGGACTTCGATGCCAGCCAGTTCCAGCCGCGAAGAGAATTTGGGACGAATCCCCGTTGAACGATGCTGCCCGATAACCTTACCGTCCTTGTCGAGTCCGCTTCGTTCAAAAGTGAAAATATCCTGCAGGGTAATAACCTCGCCTTCCATCCCGACCACTTCGGTGACCGAGGTCACTCGTCGGCTACCATCAGTCATACGTGAAACCTGAATAATGATATCAAGGGCTGATGCGATCATGAATCGCATCGCTTTTTCCGGAAGATTGACTCCTGTCATCAGAATCATCGATTCAAGTCGGGTGAGGGAATCCCTCGGCGTGTTGGCGTGAATGGTGGTCAAAGAGCCTTCATGTCCGGTATTCATCGCCTGCAGCATGTCAAAAGATTCGGCGCCGCGCACCTCGCCGACAACAATACGATCCGGACGCATCCGCAGACTGTTACGCACCAGGTCGCGCGCGGTAATCTGACCAGTCCCTTCAATGTTGGGTGGCCTAGTCTCGAGACGAACCACATGGGGTTGCTGCAGTTGCAATTCGGCGGAGTCTTCGATCGTAATAATTCTCTCGTTGATCGGAATATTGGCGGAGAGAATATTGAGCAGGGTCGTTTTGCCTGCCCCGGTCCCTCCGGAGATCATGATATTCAGCTTCGCCTTGACACAGCCGGAGAGAAGTCTGGCGATGTCCTGTGTCAGGGTCTTGTAGTTGATCACGTCTTCCATTTTTAGCGGACTGACAGAGAAGCGACGAATGGAGAGCATCGGTCCGTCAATTGCCAGTGGCGGAATGATTGCATTGACACGGGAGCCGTCCGGAAGTCGGGCATCAACCATTGGTGAGGATTCATCGATACGCCGTCCGACTCTGGAGATGATCCGGTCGATAATATTGCGTAAGTGGGCATCATCGACGAACCGGGATTTCGTTCTCTCCAGCAAACCGAATCGCTCAACGTAGATATCTTTGTAAGTATTGACCAGAACATCGCTTACCGATGGGTCTTTGAAGAAAGGTTCCAAGGGGCCCAGACCCATCAACTCATCAAGGATATCGTCCGTCAGCTTGAAGCGTTCCTGCTCATTGAGAACAACTTTTTCATCACGCAGGTAGTATTCAACGACATTTTCGATTTCTTTGCGTATTTCAGCAGTATCGAGAGTATCAAGGGCTGCAAGGTTGGCCTCTTCAACCAGGCGAGCGTGAATTTTGCGTTTGATGAGCTGAAAGGTATTGGAAAGCTCAGACCTTTCAGCTGGACCGGTATAGACCGCCTGGGCTTTTTGGGTGAGCATATCTTTGATGGCCACGTCTGACCTCCCTTAGCCTTTAAAGGAACTTGCCAAAAGTCCCCTTAATCCCACGGAAATCTTCTTTGCCAAGACCTTGGATTTTTTCAACAAAAAGCTGAAGATTTTTTGAGAAAGGGGCGCTCGGAGTGAACTTGACCAGTGGAACGCCTCGGTTGATCGAACTCATGATGTCTGAAAAGTCGTTGGGAACCAGCCAGTAAACGGGTTTTTCAAAGTTTTTTTCACCTTCCGCAAGGTCAAGAGGTCCGCCTCTGATGTATCGGTTGACAACGATTTCGATCTTCTCTGCCGAAACATTAAACTTGCGGATCAGCTTGAAAAGTCTGACGGTGTTGCGTACAGCGGTGATCGACATGTCTGTCACCAGAAAGACCTTGTCCGAAAGGGAAAATGCCTCAATGCTGCAGTCGTTGGCATACATCGATGTGCAATCGAGAACCACATGGTCGAATAATTTCTTACAGAGATCCAGGATGCCGGAGATGTTTTCTGCCGTGATATCTTCACTATCCTCCGGGTTGATTGGGGCGGCCAAGAAGTTCAGTCCACTTGGATGGCCGGTCATGATGCCGCGTAGAAGAGAAACATCAAGGCGATGCATGTTCTTGCAGACATCAAGGATCGTATTTTCAGGCATAATGTCGAGAAGAGTCGAGGCATCGCCCGACTGAAAACACATGTCGAGCAAAGCGACCGAACTTTTTTTGTTCATGGCGAGCGATGCGGCGGTGTTGACCGCTAGAACCGTTGCGCCGACTCCTCCTTTGGCACTTACAAAGCTGTAGACTTTCCCCTTAGTCAACCGTCCGGTGCTCGCCATTTTGGCACGGATTTCCTCTATGGCATTCTGGACAACCTTATCGCTGACAGGTTCAACGAGATACTCTGCAGCACCTGCTTTCATGGCTTCAATGATCTGATGAGGGTCCTTGTTCTCGGAAACAGTAAATAAGGTAACCTGGGGGAACTGTTCTTTGATCGCCCTGATTCGGTTGACCAAGTGACCGGCATCAGGTGAATCGTCAATAATGATGATGTCCGGGACGGTTTTTACAACCAACGCCCCCTTTTCTGCATAACCATCAAGCCACTGATGAATATCAACACCCTTGAGGTTCTTGGCCAAGTTAAGAAAATCTTTTGTTAGGCTAGACTTTGTAAACTGGATAGCAATGAGAAGTTCTTTAGACATATCGTTCAAATGCCCCCTGAGCAGGTTAGTTATATAAACTCATACCTAAATTCTACTTGGAATTGCTGACAGTTCAAGTAATGTTTAGCTCGTGATTATAGGAAGTTACTCTACGAGGAAAACATCAACCCTCCCACCTTCCTCATCGTCATCGTCAGTCGTGGGTAGCGTATAAAGTCCTTCAACCATCGCTGGAGCGTTGAATGTTACAGGACCGAACTCACCCAACCCATCCAAGGGGGGAGTAAAAGTTTCTGTGCAACTTCCTGCATTGCCACGTTCGGTGCCTGCGCAGCTATACATGGTGTTCGTTAGCATTGCCCTGGTCATAAGAAACTTCGCCATTCCAATGTAAACAAAATCTGAGGCATCGACAGCCTTCCAATCATCGCAGTTTCCGGCAAAAATTACTGGGACATTTAGCCGTACAGATTTTTGGTTTTCTGGGAATGGTTCGTTGTCACCACACGGAAGTGGATCAACGATATCCTTTTTATCGTCTACACCGTACAGGCGCTTTAGGAAGGTTTCCATTACGGTCGTTGTGACACCATTCATGACGTGAACTTTCGGGTAGCCGGCATAGCGCGCTACTGCCAAATAGTTTGGTTTGTCGTCTTTATCAATGAAGTTGTTTTTGTCATTCGCCGTTGGGCTGATAAATCTGGTGTCGTCAGCACCATAAGGTGACTCGACAATTCCGTTTTTTAGATTATTTAACCTCTGCTGATGCTGGGCGTCTGTTTCTCCTGGACCTTTCAAAAGAATACCATCCTGTGAGATGACGCGAATAAAATGGTCTCCGCTGTCAAAACCAGTACCTACACCCGTAGCAGCATTGTAATTTACGTTGTACCAACGGGGTAGAATAGGATAGTCGGCGAGAGGGTCAAAGGCTAATGACCCCGTATAGTATGAGCCTGTTCCGTCAGTTATTAAGTCAGGAATGCCGACGGGAGCTACAAAGTCGGAACGTGGAGCAATGTCCTTGTCATTAATTCCTCCCAGGCCGCAATGAATGGCAGTTCCATCGTTATCACATCCATCATAATTTCGGTCGTAGTTGAAGCTTGTTGGCCGAGCTGTATCAACGGGATCGTTTTCAATACCGTCTGTAGTTTCAAGGCCACGACCGAAAACTATTTGATTGAATAAGTCGAAGTTTGAATCGTCTCCAAGAATATCTAATATGTCTGTTGCACTTGCTGTTCCCAAGGTTAAAGATGACCATGCGGCCAAATCCGTAGGGTCTTCGCTAAACTGGTGTCCAACAACTCCACATATGGTCATGTCCGGAAGACTGCCTGGCTCATCATTTGTCGGGATACAGCTAACAACAGCCAGAGGGAGTATGGGGTATGTTGGCTTTGCTAAAGCAATTGCATCCGCAGTAACGGGTTTGGGGTCCATGAAGAAAAAGAAGACGGGGTCGACTGGTAAAGTGGCCTTGACATAAACTGCGTTAGGATCGTCCTCGCTCTCCGTGAATCGCTCGAGCGTGGTCAATACGGCACCCGTTGCAGGGTTGACAATTGATTCGTTCCAAAGTCCGGTCTTGATGTCCTCGTTCGTTATTATGATATCTTGTTGGTCAGCAAGATTTGCTGCCGCGACGGCTATTGCCACCGCTTTGACATCGGTGACAACAGGGAGTTCCTTGGCAGCTGCCAATGCTGCTGCGTCAACTGCACGTTGTAACTGAATCTTGACGTTGTGGGTATGTCCTAGATCGACAACCAGGGCAACGCAGACCAGTATGACGAATAGCAGAATTGCAACCAGTGGAGCAACGGCTCCTTTTTGACTTGTACTTTTCATTAGTTATAAAATCTGTCGCCTAAAAAATCAGGGGAACGGGATGTGCTCGCATAAGGTTCAATTTGCCCCAGTGTCGGTGATGTTGATACTTTCCTTGGTGAAACCTTCCGAGAACGACTGGTGATAAGTCTGCATAACCGGCTCCATGTGCAGAGCGTTCAAACCTTCCGGTGCTTTGCTGGCATAAACGCCATCTTTGTGAACGACCTGTTGGTCGAAGGCATCTCGGGTTGCCATACCAAATTCTTGGTCGACATATCGTGCTTCCTGGGCGCACCCCGCAACCAGCAGGCTGCAAATAAAAAGAGTCGTCATCGTGTATTTCATGGCACTCATGCCTCCTTAGCTTAGTTGGATTGCTCCATATGGCCAAAGTCACCTTCCAACCCCCCGCCATCGAGACCGGCAGCCTTTGTAAATTGATGCTGTGAGAGTTGAGAAGGATCCTCGGCGTTACGACGCCCTTCCAGCCGTCCTTCAAGATAGAATTCGAATCGGTTGGGAGCCTTGATGAATTCCCCAGGGAAACTGAGCTGCCCCTCGGTCACCGGCTGTATAATATGAGGGGTTACAGCAACCAACAGGTCTGTCTTGCTTTGCTGGTAGCTGGTGCTGCGGAAAAGTGCTCCGAGAACCGGAATGTCGCCAAGCAGGGGAACTTTCTGGACTGCTTCTGTGAGTGTGTCCTGCAGAAGGCCGGCCAAAGCCAAAGTCTGTCCGTCACGCAGGTGAACCGTCGATTCAAGTTTTCTGGTACTCAGGATCGGCTGGACCCCGACCGATGTTTCAACAAGATCGGTCACATCACTGACGCTTGGCGCAACCCGCAGGGTAATCAGACCATCACTGCCGATAATCGGCGTAAACTTGAGGCCGACACCGAACTCTTTGAACTCAATGGAGACATCATTGTCCTCAATGACCTGGTAGGGGTACTCACCGCCAGCGAGAAAACTGGCTTCTTGTCCGTTTTGAGTGACCAAACGAGGCTCGGCAAGGATTCGCCCGAGGCGCTCCTGCTCCAGGAAACGGAGCATCATGGTGAAATTGTCGATATTGACAAAGACGTTGGCAGCATCAGAGAGGTTTAGGAAGAGGGAGCCTGGAGCATTTGCCAATCCAGGAATATCTGGGGGAGAATCAACAATTGTTCCAGTAACCCCCCCAGCTAAAACAGCGGAAAGCCCTTTGGAGGTAAACGAATCGGTTACGGCTCCCGTTGCAGAGAGTCCCCCTGAAAAGTCTCTGCCCAGTTTGCCTAGACCGATACCCGCTTCGAGTTCTCTGGCGGCATTTCGGCTGACTTCGGCAAGCTTGACCTCAAGCAGCACCTGTTGAGGGCCACTGACAGTCATCATGTTGATGATGTCGGGCCCGGACGTTCCGGTACTTGCCTCCGATTCACAAGACGACTTTTTGCCGCTCTTCGAAGAAACGGTCTGATCCTGAGCGACCACGACGGCCAGTTCA
>PKTY01000387.1 GCA_002869725.1 Desulfuromonas sp.
ATTTATGACGGGCATTTACAGATTGCTAAAAATATTGCTGCCGATTACGTTACCGACACTGATGTCCATTTCACCTTTCCAGGCACTCATCATCGAAGCCGCCAATTCCGGCAGACTTGTCCCGATGGCAACCACCGAAAGCCCGATAATGAGCTCGGGAATTCCGAACCAGGAGGCAATCATCACTGCTCCACGCACCATCAGTTCGGCACCCACGCCCAACCCTAAAATTCCGAGCAAAACCTTTAACAGGTTTCGTTTGTGATCTGCAGCCACCCCGGAGAGCAGTTGCTGACCGGCAGGCTCCCCGGCATCCCCCTTGACTCGAGCTGTTGCAATGCAATATCCGACAAAAGTCAGCAGCCCCAAGAACAACGCAAGACCGTTCATGAAGCCCAGTTCCCCATCCCAGGCCAAAAAATAGACCGCAACGGAAGCGACAATCATCATCGGGATCTCACGACTCAAGGTGGTGCGAGCGACCAGCAACGGGTGAAGCAGAGCGGCAATCCCAAGGATCAGTGCGATGTTGGCGATATTTGAACCGACGATGTTGCCGGCGGCAATCGACGCTGAGCCTTTGACGGCAGCGAATAAAGAGACCATCAACTCTGGCATACTGGTGGCAAAAGCGACAACCGTCAGGCCGACAATCAGCGGCCGTACCCCAAGAGCCAGGGCAAGACGGGAGCTTCCGGACACCAGATATTCGGCGCCATAGTAGAGGAGCAGCAGACCGGCCAGGGTCATAACGACAGCAAGTAGCATCGATTTAAACTCCGGGGAGCAAATGGAAAGGTAGCTATTCCAGCGGTCAGCAGTCTAACCACTTCCGGGCTGGCTGTCGAGCATCCTGTACGACCACGTGAGAAGATTAACTTGACATCCTGCATGCAAGGCCAATATTATTCATATATTCAATTATTCTACAAATGAGGTTTTCAGGTATGCCAGAGGTCGAATTCGATAAATCCATCAATCTCGACAGGGAGGCGGAGATTCTCAAGGTACTCGGCCACCCGATTCGCCTGAAAATCGTCGCCGGATTGATGTCTCAAAGCTGCAATGTGAAGAAAATCTGGGAATGTTTGGGGCTGCCCCAGGCGACTGTCTCTCAGCACCTGGCGCTACTCAAGAACAAGGGGATCATCGAGGGGGAACGTGACGGCGTCGCCGTTTACTACCGGGTGACCTCTGAGCACGCCCGCAACGTGGTCACCGCCCTAATCGGCGACGACTTCTGTGCAACGCCTCCGGCCTGAAGTCTCGCTCCCGGCCCTTCTGTGGCTTCAACCCCCTTTGCGGGCAATGGCAAGCAACACCTCGTAACTCGCTGGCACCCCCTTCTCCGTACGGTGACGCTCTTCGTAGGAGCGGATCATCTCCTCAACGATTTGGCGTGAAGCCAAGCCACGCGGCCGGTCAACCGCCGCATTAGCGGCACCGATCTGCTTGAGACGTCGCAACAGTTGCGGCACATCCTGGTGATATTCGATCTCCATCCAACTCTGCAACCGCTCCACGGTCAAACCACTCCCCCCCAAAGCTTCTGACACTTCATCCAAGGTGGGGAAACTCTGCGCATGAGACAGTCGCATCTGCCCACAAGAAGATACAGCGGCACGGTGCGAACTGCGCAGTTCATGGAGAGTCTGCTCGCCAAACAGGGCGACGGCAAAAAGACCGTCAGGCTTCAAAACACGCGCCACGTCACTAAACGCTGTCGGCAGAGACTCGACCCACTGGTAGACGGAACTCGAGACAACCGCCGCCAAAACCTCTTTGGCAATCGGCAGGTGACGCGCGTCACCATCGCAGGCCCAGGCCGACGGCAGACGGTGCAGGGCGGTTCGGGTCATGCTGTGAGCATGGTCCATGACCAGAATCGCTTGATGTGAAAACCGGCTGCTGAGTTCGGCGGCCAGCAGACCGGTCCCCGTGCCAATATCGAGAATCGGTCCTTCCTGCAGTTGATAATCGGAAAACTCTTCGGCAAGCCGATGCGCGACATGCTTTTGAACGTTTGCATACTGATCGTAATCCGATGCATGGGCCGCAAAGTTGCTGCGTACCCGTCGCCGGTCAAGGGACTTTATCGGGACCATGTCGCAGCGGCCTCCGCGATCATCATTGCCACCTGCTGTGGCCGACTCCAGAATGGTGCATGCCCGGCTCCGGGGATAACCTCTCTCTTCACCTCGGGAAGTTGAGATCCAAACCATTCTCCGGCTGCCAGGGGGGTGACCTGGTCCTGTTCCCCATGAATGACCAACGCAGGGAGCGTCAAATTTTTCAAAAGAGTGCGCTGATCCTGGTGTTCCAAAACCTCAAGCAGAGTTGAGGCCACCTGCGGATCGACAAGTTCCCCAGGGTAGAGGGCAAAGCGCCGGATCGTCGCGACCCGCTGCTCGGCAATCTCTTCCCCGGCAAAGGTCAATCGAAAAAAGTCAGCGAGGGTTGCATCAAAACGGCGCAGCAGGTTGCGCCGCAGAGCTCTAACCTGGGTAGCAGGCAAACCGTGTGACCAGTCTGTACTGCTGGTAAATCGTGGTGAAGTCCCGATCAGGATCAGGCCGCTCAAGTCTGCACAGGACTCGGAGGCCATCTGCATGGCGACCATCCCCCCGAGCGACCAGCCACCGAGACAGATCGGACCGGGGGCAACCACTGTCAGCCAGTCGCGCAGATCCTGAGCCAGAGTGCGTAGTGAAACATCCCGACTGGATGATGAATTGCCATGCCCGGTCAGATCGGGGAGGAGCAGCCTGAATTGCCCCTTGAGCTGTTCGGCGAGTTCGGCAAAGGCCAGCCCGGAGATGGCCCAGCCGTGCACCAGCACAAGCACCGGGCCCTGGCCGATTTCCCGCCAGGCCAGAGTCCGCCCATCAGGCAGGATCATTGCGTGACTTTTCAAGTCCGACACTCTTTGACCACTCTCAGGATGGTTTGGGCTGCAGCGACAAGCTCCTGCGGTTGATGGCTGGCCATCACCGTAGCCCGTAGGCGACACAACCCCTCTCCTACTGTCGGCGGCCGAATCCCTTGCAGAAAAATCCCCTCTTTGAACAGGCGACCTGTCATGGCCATGGTCGGTGCGGGGTCGCGGGTCAACACCGGGATGATCTGAGTTTGGCTGTTGAGTATATCGAGGTCCCCTTCGGTCAGAGCCCTGGCCAGCAGACTGCGGTTACGCTCCAGGTCAGCGCGCAGCTGCCTTCCTTCATCGGACTCGACCAGGTCGATGGCAGCGATGGCGGCTGCCGCAACGGCTGGCGGCAGACTGGTGGAAAAGATCAAGGGCCGACTGCGGTTGAGCAGGCGATCGATCACCGTGCGCGAAGCGGCCAGGTAGGCTCCGGCGCAACCGAGGGCCTTGCCAAGGGTTCCCATCTGCAGATCGACCCGCCCAAGACAACCGCAATGCTCGGCGCTACCCCGCCCACGCTCACCGAGCACACCGGTACCGTGCGCATCATCGACCATCAGCAGGGCGTCAAAGCGTTCCTTGAGGTCGCAGAGTTCCCTGAGGGGTGCCAGGTCGCCATCCATACTGAACACACCATCAGTGACAATCAGCCAAGCCCCCTTTCTTTGGTGACTCTCCCGTTCCATCAGTTGTTCGAGGGCCACCAGATCACGGTGGGGGTAGACCAGAGTCCGGACGCGCGACAGGCGACAGCCGTCGATGATCGATGCGTGGTTCAGTGCGTCGGAAAAAACCAAGTCATCAGGACCGCACAGCCCTTGAATAATGCCGGTATTGGCTGCATAGCCGCTGTTGAACAGCAGGGCCGCCTCGGCCTCCTTGAAAGCGGCCACACGCTCCTCGAAAGCGGCATGGGGAGCCATGCTGCCGGAAACCAGCCGACTGGCACCGGAGCCGACTCCAAACTGGCGAATCGCCACCATGGCCGCCTCAACCAGCAGGGGATGGTTGGCGAGCCCCAGATAATCGTTGGAGCTAAGGAGCAAAAGATCACGACCATCAATGCGAACCTTCGGACCCTGTGCCCCTTCGACGGTACGCAGAGTGCGCAGCATGTCCCGGGCAGTCAGGCTATCAAGTTCCGCCTGCCATTGGCTCAGCACGGTTCGTTCCAGGTTTGTAGTGGGTGGACTGAAGCCAGACTATCGAACAGCACCGGTTTCCGCTCCAGAAAGTCGACAAATTCGGCAAGAGACCATTGCCGACGGTCGACGAATAAAGCTCTTCCTCCCAGGCTGTCGCCAGCCTCTTTCAGTGGGCTGATCCGTTGATAACCGGCCGTCGGAGTGGACACATAGCCGGTCAGGTAAGACGGATCATCCGACCAGCACAGCTCGGCCACAATCCCTGGCGCATGGAGAACTTTACCGGCCAGTACCAGGGCTTCGGCGATCCGATGATGGGACAAACCTTCATCGGCCAGCGCTGAAATCAGATCGTCACGACATGCGGGGGAGAAATCCATGCGACTGACCCGCACCCCCCTTGACCAATCAGCTTCAAGGCGCTCCCCGCTCTCGGCATCGATAATCATGGCTCCACGCATGACCTTGCCCCCAGGAGCGGGGCCGTCAACCAGAGAGGAAAGAGCACGCTTGGCGGCCAGCTGAGAAACCCCACCGGCAACCAACAGCCGGCAGGCCAGTTGTCGACCGGCTGCTGCACCACAAACCTGCCAGCTGCGGATATGGGGAAGAGAGGAAAGGTGGATCTCTTGGGGTTTAAGTTCCTCGGTGGTGGAATGGATCTCATCAGGGAGAGGTTGCACAGCGAGAGCGCGATCGAGGAGTTCGGCGGACACCTGGCGCAACTGATGGATCGGGACAATGCGCTCGGCTCCACACAGATGCTGTCCGGAACGACTGGCGCGTAGCCGCAGACTGTAGAGGGGAGAAGTCATGGCGCCAGAAACTAGCACCAGCAACGGGCAATGTCAACCTCACTAAAAGCCAAGGTTGACAATTGATAGCCTCAGCAATCACTCAGCAGATTAGTCGGCCAGATAGACTGACTCCAGGGCTTCCAGACCCGTTTTTTCGCCAATCACCATCAGCCGATCCCCCTCCTGGATTACGGTATTGCCATCGGGGACAAATGACTGACCATCGCGGGTCAACATGGCGACAAGGCACCCCTTGGGAACAGCCAGGTCGCGCAGGGACTGACCGGCCATACTGGCCGTCCGGCTCTGAGAGCGGATATGCAACTGCAGGAAGTGATCATCATGGAGCAGGCTTTGTCGCAATGACTGATCATCGCCCGCCTGCTTCCACTCGCTGGTAAAGCTCTTTTCATCGACCCGCTCGGCAATGCGGGCCAGTATCCGTAAATGCTGGGTTGGATTATGGTCAGGACTGACCAGGAAAAACAGAGCTTGAACCTCTTCGGACCCTTCTTCCTGATAGGTCAAAGGGTTGAAGATCGCAATTCGTACTCCCTGCCGGGCCCTCACCAACACCATCTCGGCACGCTCAACCTTGTCCGAACGGAAATGTGGCAGCGCCACGCCGCGGGTCACCGGAGTCGCTCCGACCTTGTTGCCATCCATGATCTGGCGGCAGATGTCGGCTTCGGACAAGGGAATGATCGTCTGCAGTTTTTCAGCAACCTTCTTCACCACTGCTTCAAAAGACAAGGGCTGGTGAAGATCGAGCACCCGGCTTCGAGTCACAATCTCATCGAAGGGATCCTCTTCGCGCAGCCCCTTCTCCCGCAAAATCCCCCGAAGTTCGGTATCGAGATCGTTGTGCTTGTGCCGTCCCAGACGCTCAAAGACATGGTAGATTGCCCCGGCACGGACCACCCTGTGCCGACCGTAGTAGAGGTACCATCCGCAACAGACCAGAATCAGTCCGAAGGAAAAGAGCATCGGTACCTTACCCATCTCATAGATCAGGTAAATTGGCATGACGATGCCGAGCAATTGCATCCAGGGGTAAAAGGGAGAGCGAAAACTTGGGTCGTAGGACTGAATCTGACTCTCACGCATGACAATCACGGCGAGGCAGACCAGGGCAAACATCAAAAGCTGGAAAGAACTTGCCAACTTGGCAATCCCAACAGGATCGAACAGTACGATAATCAGGATAACCGTAGTCACCGTCGCTGAAATGGCGTGAAACGGGGTGCCAAATCTACCTAAACGCCTGAACAGATCGGGAAGCAGGTGGTCGCGGCTCATAGCCAGCGGGTAGCGCGAGGCACTGAGCATCCCGGCGTTAGCGACCGAAACAAATGCAAGCAGGGCCGCAATGGAGAGCAGGACCACTCCGACCTCACCCAGGGCATATCCGGCTGCGGTCGCTACGGGGGTCAGGTTATTGCGCAACTCGGCTGGCGGGACCAGGCCGACAATCACCATCGTCCCCAGGCCATAGACTAAAATAGCCGTAGCCAGGGCGAGAATCACTGCTCGTGGCAGGTTTTGTTCGGGATCCTTGATCTCCTCAGACAGGCTGGCCACTTTGGTGACTCCGACATAGCTGATATAGACTAGGCCCGCTGTTGACATAATGGAATCAAATCCGGAGGCGAAAAAATCCTGGAAATGAACGGTCTGTAAAGAGAAAAAACCACCGGTAAAAAAAACCAGCAACAGGCTAAGAAGAGCAAAAACCAGGAAGACCTGCAGCCCGCCGCTCTTTTTGGTGCCGAACATGTTGATCAGACCAAGGACCAGAGCAATGGCCACCGCCACCGGGATAATCTGAAGTTTCGGAAAAAACAAAGCGATATAGGCACCCATTCCAACCAGAGCAAAGGCGACCTTGAGAATCAGGGCCAACCAGGTACCGATACCACCGATGGTTCCCAGAAATGGCCCGAGAGAGCGGTCAAGAAAATAGTAGACACCACCTGCGCGGGGCATGGCCGTAGCCAGCTCGATGACACTGAACATAGCCGGGATCATCGGCAGAGCAGCCAGCAGATAGGCAAGTATGAGCGCCGGGCCAGCCTGAGCGGCGGCAATGCCGGGCAGCAGGAAAAAGCCGGCGCTCAAGGTCGCTCCGGTGGCAATGGCATAGACGTCAAGGAGCCTGAGCTCTTTTTTCAGTCGGACATGTGGTTTAGCGACCGCCATTGACTCTGACTCTCTCATCGATCAAGTTTTGCGGGTTCCGAACAGGAGATGGACAACAATCACCAAATAGCTCTGCCGAACACTGCTACCCGAAAGACTTTAGCACACCTTGATGGCTCTTTCGAACAGTCAATCAAGATGGGTAGCGTTGCAAAAGCTCTCTATCGGCAGCCTTGCAGCCACCGCCAGAGAACGTCCAGCCCATTTTTTCTTGTCTGTCGGCCAGTCGCCATGCTAGCTTCCGCCCCGATGTCAACTGATTCGCGCTTGTTGCCATGAGGACGCAACAGAGATGAAAGTTCTGCTCTCCCTGCTTTTCGCCATCTATCTGGCCGCCGTCCTTGGCTATCTGGTCCGGCTCGCCTGGGACCGCCCCTGGCTGGGCAGGCTGGCCCTCGGCCTGGTCATGGGCGGAGTCATCCTTCAGACCGGACTGCTCGGCTGGCGCTGGTGGCAGGCCGGTTACCTGCCAGTTTCCAACTTGTTTTCGACCCTGTTCTTCTTCAGTTGGGCGTTGGAGCTGATCTACCTCTATTTCGAGCTGCGCTACCGGATCGGAGCCACCGGGCTGTTCGTGATGCTTCTCAACCTGGTTCTGCTGGCCGGAGCCCTCCCCCGAGAAGCCCAGATTTCCCCTCTGATTCCCAGCCTCGACACACCACTGTTTACCCTGCACATCCTCTTTTCGTTCGCCGGCTATGCCTTTTTCGCCATGGCATTTTCCATCGGCGCCCTCTACCTGGTGCAGAGTCGCCTGCAGACTCGCCATCTGCCCGACAAGCTGCTGCTGCGTCGAATCAACGAGGAGTCGATTTTTCTGGGCTTCGGCCTGTTCAGCCTGTGCATGATCGCTGGCAGCTACTGGGCCTACGTCGCCTGGGGCTACTGGTTCTCCTGGAACATCAAAAGTGTCTGGTCGTTCCTGGTCTGGATCTTCTATGCCGGCATGTGCCATGCCAAGTTCGTGCGCCGCTGGCAGGGGAGCGTCTACGCCTGGCTCTCCATCGCCGGTTTTGCGGTGGTCCTGTTCACCTACCTCGGCATCGGCCTGCTGCTGCAGAGCAATCATCCCCTGGAGTAGCCGGTCATGAACGGGTCTGACGACAAAAGACTGTTACGAAAGCTGTGGGAATGGGGATGTTCTCTTAAGCTGGCGATCTATGTTGCCTCGCTGGCCACCCTGCTGATCATGGGCGGCTCGCTGATCATGCACAAACACCCGCAGCTGTTCGGCCCGATGGACCAGATGCTGATGGGCGAGTGGCTCACCGGGGCCTGGCGACAGGCACCCCAGCTGATCTGGTGGGTCCCCTTGAGCGGTCTCTGCCTGCTGCTGTTTGCCGTCAACACCCTCTGCTGCCTGATCGACTGGCTGCAGCGCATCCGCAGCCGCTGGCGCAAAACCGGCGAATACCTGATCCACACCGGCTTCATCCTGCTGGTCATCGCCTACGCCTGGAACAGCGTGGACGGCTTTCGCAGCGGCCCGCACCGATTGTTCCCGGGAGATCAGCTCGAACTGCCATCCATGCCCGGCTATGGACTGCAACTGGATGCGTTCACTCCAGAGTTGAGCGACACCGGCCGGCCCCTCGATATGCCCAGCCAGGTCTCTTTGTGGCGCGACAAACGCAAGATCACTGAAGGCGAAGTCCGCATCAATCATCCCCTGACTTATCGAGGCCTGATTGTACTCCCCTCTTCGTTCGGTCGCAGCCTCGAGGGCTTCAGTTTTCATCTACCAGGTCGGGGGATGGTCAACCTGACTGCAGGAAGCCTTCTGCCTCTACCCGGCGGCGGTCAACTGCGGGTTGTCAACCTGCTCCCCGATGTACGACGCGTCGGCCAGAACCAGGTCAGCCCGGTCAGCGACCAGCTCGGCAATCCGGCCATGCAACTGCAACTGCAGGGAGCCGATGGTAGCCTCTGGCAGGGCTGGTACCTGCTGCGCGAACGGCCTCCCTCGGAGATGATCGCCGCCGGGGCTCCCTTGCGACCAATCGAGCCGCTGTTTCGCACCTACAGTCTTCTGCTCGTCAACCGTGATCCCGGCAGCGGTTTGGCTGCAATCGGCGCAATCTGCATGATCATCGGGGTGTTGCTCGCCTTCTTTTCCTTTTATGCCAAGCGAGCCCGCGGCGACCGCCCGGAAGTTTGATCCACAGCCTTATCTGACCGTCTTGATCCTCTGTCCGGCTGACAATTGGTCACCCAGGCTCATCCCGTTCATCCAGGCAATCTTCTCCCAGAGAGTCTTCTCTATCTTTGCCGACTGCAGAAAAGTCTGCAGGCTGGCAGGCCGCCGAACCTGCTCAACATGAATGCGACGGGGCTGAGGATTACGCTTCGCTTGATCTCGGATTGCACTGAAGCTGTCGACAGGCAGGGTGAGGGACTGTTGCAGTTTGGCAAAATCAGCTTCCGCGGTCATGCCGTGAAAGGCCAGCACCTTTCCCTGACCCTGAATATACTCGGACTGAATGACCGCCCGCTTTCCCTGATCGGTCACCACCAAAACCTGCTGAAGTGAGGGCATTCCAGCTTTGGTCCCATTTACCGACCGAGCCAACTCGGCTTTGAGGTCTGTGACGAAACTGGCAGCCAGCGGAGCGATCTCAGCTCCCTGTTTGACCTCGAAAAAGATCAACCCTTTCTGATCGGGCGAGGCCATCTGAATCTGCTGCCCCTCTCTGGCAAAATTCCAGTCGGCTGGAACCCGGAACTGTACTCCCAGCTCGGGGAGATAAAACCAGTCACCTTCAAGAAACCCTTGGCGCGGATCATCCCCGTAGACCATGCCATCAATCCTTTGCAGATAGCCGTCACGGTTGACCCGCACTGCCTGCCCGGGCCGTTCAGCCTGCCAGCGCGCGGCCATCTCGCGCACACTGGCCTGGCGGTTGACCGGGTTGGGGTGGGTTGAGAAAAATTCAGGGAGTCGGCCGCCGTCGCCGCCATCAAGGGAGCTCATCCGCTCGAGGCTGGTGAAAAAGTCGGCCAACTTCCCGGCATCGAACCCGGCCTTGCTGGCATATTCGACACCGAGGGCATCAGCCTGGCGTTCATCATCGCGGCTGAACTTGAGAAAAAGCAGGCCGGTCCCGGCCTGCAGCAGTGGGCCAAGCAGCTCACCGTAGTCGCCAGCCAGGCTGATGCCAAGACCGACCCCGAGATTGGTCAGCATCATCTGACTGTACTTGCGTGCTGAATGGCGGGCCGTGACATGGCCAATTTCGTGACCAAGGACCCCTGCCAGTTCGGCTTCATCGTTCACTGCGGCAAGCAGACCGCGGGTTACATAGATATACCCCCCCGGAGCGGCAAAGGCATTGACCACCGGGGTATCCATCACCTTGAAGCTCCAACCAAGTTCCGGTCGGTGGGAGAGTCGCGCCATCGGCTGTCCCAATCCCTCGATATAGCTGTTCAGGGGCGTGTCAGGATAAAGTCCGTATTGCTCGATCACCGCCTGATCGGTCTGTCCTCCCATCTGCCGCTCTTGCGGCTCACTGAGCAACATCAGTTCCTGCTGGCCGGTCACCGGATTGACCGCACAACCCGACACAACCGCAAGCATAAAGCAGCACAGACTGACCAATATCCGCGAATTGCTGGCAACTATCATCGGCACCTCCCGTCATCAATCGACTTATTGTTTGTTAAACGATGCCCGATTCCGTTATGGATTTCAAGCTGTTCACAGACTCCAGCAATAAAATTCTGGCCCTTCCCCGGTCTATGAACCTGTGCTAAAGTTATGGACAGTGTTTTGTAATTCTATTGTTTCGAGGGGAGCCAACTGATGCTTGGTACAAAAATGGTCAAAGTCCTGACTTATCTGTTTCTGCTTGTTTTTACGACTTTCGGACTGGTCTCCGGGAGCCAGGCGGCTGAACTGACCCAGCGCGATTGGATGATCGAGCTGGTCAATACCCTCGATCTCTCCTTCGGACTTCCAGACGATCCCGAGGACACTGATTATACGCAAATCCTGGGGGGGAATCGTACTTTTCGTTTTGAAACGGAGGATATTTACGCTCCGGACGAGGACGAAGTTTCCAGGATGGCGTTCGGCAATTTCGGAAGTTTCAGTGGTTCGGCCTGGTTGAACGGTCTGAGCCGTTCCACAATCGTTCACCTGCGCTTCACCCTCCCCCTTGGTGGCCTTTTCCGTTTCAGCGCCGGGTTGCGCAACGGACCTCATGAGTTCAGCCTCGGTGATGAGCGGTTGACCGCTTCCGGTGAGCAGAGATTCAGTCATGTCGAAATCGCAGAAGTGTCGCTACAGGCGGGCGCCCAGGAGATTGTCGTCACCCTGCCACCCGGCGGCGCCATCGACTATATCGAATTGACCGCCCCAGCCCTGTTTCCGATCAGCCCAAGGCACAACTGGCAGCCCGAGCAGCCGCTTGAGTGGGACGATATTCAGACCACACTTCTCCAGGCCTTTGAACTCGGTGACCTTCTCAGTGCAGCAGATTCACCACAGCACTACGAAGCGGAAGATCTCGACCTGCACAAGGAACAGACCTTTTCCCTGACCAGCATCGAACACCTCGGGCGTCCCAGTGGCGACGGATGGTTGCGAGCCGGCAATCTCCCCGGCCAGCTCGTATTTGCCTTCGAGCTCGAGTCCGGGAACTTTTACCGACCAGCCCTGCGCATTCTGGGAAAACAGGTTCGGGTCGACTTCAACCACCAACACCGGCTGTCCATTGCCGGTCTCAGCTACCTTGAGAACTTCTCCCTAAAACCGCTTTTTCTCTACCAGGGGACCAGCCAGGTCAGCATCGACCTGCCGGCCGGGGGAGGATTCGACTATTTCGAACTGACCGAACTCGACAGTTCTCTGGACGCCGCTAGCGAACTGCTTGGCCTCAAACCGGACTCTCCTGCGCCAACCACAAACGACCTGGAATATCTGGCAGCCCTGCTCGCCGCCTTCGGAAGCAACCGCTGATAGATGGCCCCTTATTGGCTGCTCGGCGTTTTTGCGTCGGGCATTGCCTTGGCCAGACTGTTTCCCACACCAGTCTCTCCACTGGCGCTGGGTTCCTGTGCAAGCTTGCTGGCCATCAGCTGGTTTCTGCTACGCAATCACTCCACGGTCTGGCTGCCTCTGCTGGTCGCAACCGCGCTCTGCGGATTTTTGCTCACTCATGGGGCTCTTATCCCTACTGGTCACTCCGGACATATCAGTCGTTTCGCCGGCAACGACCAACTCATCATCGAAGCTAGGCTGATCAGTCAGGAGAAGACCGCAAAACAAGGGGTCAGAGCCCTTCTCGAAACCACAATGGTCATCAAGGGTGAACAGGGGACGGACACTCACGGCAGACTGCAGCTGAGAATCGAAACCGGAGGACTGCGGGCTCGTCCAGGCCAAATGATCCGCTTCCGCGGACGTATCCGCACCCCGCAACGCTTTGGCACCCCGGGCGAATTCAACTATCCCCTGCATCTGGCCAGCCAAAAGATCTACGTAACCAGTTTCGTCACACGAGGGGAAGATATTTTGATTCTTCCCCAGCATCCGGCAGGTCAAACCTATTTTTGGGAGGAGATTCGCCATACCCTGGCACAACGGATCGATCAGACCGTCGAGCCGCATCGATCCCCTCTGGTTAAAGCTCTGACTATCGGCATGCGTGGCGAAGTCAGCGACGAGCAACGTCGTCTGCTCAGCGAAAGTGGTGTCGCCCATCTCTTTGCCATTTCCGGATTGCACTTCGGTCTGCTCGGTTATCTGCTCTACATCGGCAGTGGCTGGTTTTACCGCCGCAGTCACAGGCTGATTCTGCTTCTGCCGCCCAAGCGGATCCTCCCCCTGCTGTTGATCGCCCCCCTTGGCGGATACCTCTGCTTGACTGGCAATAGCTGGTCGACGGCTCGCGCCTTCTGCATGGCGGCACTCGCCGCCGCTCTGCTGGTTGGATATCGTCGCACTCCGCCTCTAGTCATGCTTGCCACCACGGCGCTGATCCTGCTCATCTTGTCACCCCTGGCTCTGTTTCAACCCGGTTTTCAGCTCTCGTTTGCCGGCCTAGCTGGGATTCTGCGTTGGATGCCAGGGTGGCAAGAGCGGACGAGAGGATTTCCTCAACTTTTTCGCTGGCCTATAACCATTATTCTGACCACAACTGCAGCCACCCTGGGGACCTCCCCTATTCTTCTCTGGCATTTCCATCAGCTCTCACCAGCCGGAATCCCGGCCAATCTGCTGGCCATTCCGCCGATTGCCTGGGGGGCCGTTCCTGCATGCCTGTTAGCAGCCTCCACGTCCTGGTTCGCACCGCAGCTATCCGATTTGAGCTTCCAACTCGCAGGGGCAATCATCGAGTTGACTCTTGATACGGTCGGCTGGATTGCCGGCCTGCCGGGGATGGACCCTGTCTATTATCCGTTGGCCCAGGGAGAGATGCTGATACTTGGCGCCCTGCTCTTCAGTCTGCTCTGGCAGTCAAACAGTCACAGAGAGCGCCTGGTGCGGTGGGGACTGCCGACACTGGCGCTGGCAATCGCAGTTTCAAACTCACCGGGTCCCCGTGACAGCCTGCAAGTGATCGCTCTAGCGGTCGGCCAGGGGGACGCCACCCTGGTCACCTTGCCTGGCAACCGACACTACCTGATCGATGGAGGAGGGCTTCCGGGTTCAACCATTGATGTCGGAGAACGTCTGGTCGCCCCGGCTCTCGGCCGCTTGGGGGTTCACCATCTCGATGGCATCATCCTCACCCACGACCACCCCGATCATCGCGACGGGCTCCCCGCTGTCATCGACCACCTGCCGGTTGACAACTTCTGGTCGGCAATCCCTCCGGAGGAGCTTCACCCCACCCTGGCTTCGCAACTGAAGTTGCACGGTGTTCGCACCCACCAGCTTCAGGAAGGTTGGCGGGAACTCCCCAGCAGTGCCGGACAGGGGCTCATGCTGTTTACCCCGAATCAGCAGGCTCGGGACCTCAATAACCGGTCCGTTATTGTCATGGCGTCCGACCAGCACAACCGGGTTCTGCTCACTGCCGACCTAGGCCCTGAGGGTCTTCGCCAACTGTTGGCCGAACGCCAAACCGAGTCGGTGAACCTGCTGAAGATCTCACACCACGGTAGTCGTCACTCAGCTCCGGACGCTTTTCTGAGCGCTTTTCGGCCCGAAATCGCCTTCGTTTCAGCTGGCCGGAACAACCTCTACGGATTCCCCCACCCGGACACCCTTGACTGTTTCAGCCAAGCCCAAGTAGAAGTCTATCGCACTGACCAAGACGGAACCCTGATCCTCAACAGCGAGCCTTATGGCTGGCAGGTTAAAACGAGACTTTAGATGAAAATTTTGAGCGATCAGCAAACGGGCAGTTTCTGCTTGGCATCTTCGATCAGCAGATAAAGGCAGGGGACCAGCAACAGGGTGATAACCGTGGCAAACAGTATCCCATAACCGAGGGAAAGAGCCATGGGGATCAGGAAGCGAGCCTGACGAGAGGTTTCGAAGATCATCGGCGCCAATCCGCCGAAGGTGGTCATGGTCGTGAGAATGATTGGCCGGAAACGACGGGTTCCGGCAGCGAGAATCGCATCATGAGCCGACAGACCTGCCAGACGTTGCCGGTTGGCATAGTCGATGAGCACCAGGGAGTCGTTGACCACCACCCCGGCCAAGGCCACCATCCCCATCATGCTCATCAGACTCAGGCTGTACCCCATCAGCAGGTGACCGAGGATCGAACCGACCACACCAAAGGGGATGGCGAGCATGACGATCAGCGGCTGGACATAACTGCGAAACGGGATGGCAAGCAAAAAATAGATGGCGACCAGAGCCAGGCCAAAACCGCTGAACAGACCACCGAGACTCTCCTTCATGCTGGCCTGGCGCCCTTGGTAACTGGTTGTGAGTCCTGGATAGTCGCGAATCAGCTGGGGCAGAATTTCATTGTCTAGGGTTGTCTGGATCTGGCCGACCTCGTCGATCGGCTCGACTTCGGCCTTGACAGTCACCGTACGACGGGCATCCCGCCGGTTGATCACCGTGTAGGCCCGCCCGCTCTCGACCTCGGCCACATCGAGCAGTGGCACAAAGGTTCCGGCCGGGGTGCGCAAAAGCAGGGTTTCGACATCAAAAGCGCTGCTCCGTTCAGCCTCCGGACGCCTGACCCTGACCGTCAGCTCATTGCGACCACGCTGCTGGCGCAGAGCGGTCGCCCCGGAGAAGGCATCACGGACCTGGCGAGCGACATCCCTGGAGGTCAGCCCGAGTATCTGCCCTTCGGGTTTGATACGAAAATCGAGTTGCGGTTTCCCCGGGGCGACACCATCATCGACATCCTTGACATTGGCAAACTCTTCGAGGCGGCCAGCTAAAGCGGTACTGGCGCGATCCAGAACAGCGGTATCGCGATGCGACAATTCGACCGTTAAGGCCGACCCGCGCCCCGGACCACCACGGTCAGACTCGAAACGCAGCGATTCAAGGCCGACCAGGGTTCCGACCTCCTCCCTCCAGAGTTCGGTCACGCGGCCGGTACTGAGAGGACGGATTCCTGGCGGTGTCAGGTAGGCCGTAATCCCAACCTGGTTCTCATCGACTTCGGCGAAAACCCCCTGCAGCAGCGTCTCTCCACCATGTTGTGCTGCAACCCGTTCCATGGCCTCAACCAGCTTTACGCCCACCGCCTCGGCATGATCAGGCGGACTCCCGGGGGGGAGCACCGCTGTCACCACGGCACTGTCCGACTCAACCCGCGGCATCAGAATGATACCGACCCGACCGCTGGCGGCATAACTGACCACAACCAGCAACAGCCCGAGACCGAGAGCGATGGTCAACCCGCGCCAGCGGATCGCCCGCTCCAGAAAAGGCCGGTAGACCTGCTCGACAAAATGGATCAGTTGACGGCTGAATGCCTGCTGCCGAGCGTGCAGACGAGCGGTCATTCGGGATGTGGGGCGACTTTCGGTATGGGCCAGGTGGGCAGGGAGGATCACCAGGGCCTCGACCCAGGAGATCAGGAACACGGTAATCACCACCAGCGGGATGGCTTGCCAGATTTTGCCCATGAAACCCGGCACAAAATAGAGGGGGAGAAATGCCACCACATTGGTCAGAATCGCATAAGTAACCGGCACGCAGACATCACGGGCGCCAAGGATGGCCGCTTTGGGCAGTCCATAACCTCGCTGGCGGTATTCGTAGATGTTCTCCCCGGCAACGATGGCATCATCAACCACGATACCGAGAGCGACGATGAAAGCGAACATCGAGATGATGTTGATCGTCACCCCCATCGACGGCAAAAACAACAGCCCCCCCAAAAAAGAGGTTGGAATGCCGACTGTCACCCAGAAAGCGAGTTTGAATTCGAGGAACAGGCTCAGCAGCAGCAACACCAGCAGCAGCCCGATGAAGGCGTTCTTGAGAAGCAGGTGCAAGCGTTGCTCATAAATGTCAGAACGATCACGATTGATATCCCAGTCGATTCCCGGCGGCAGGTCGGCCTCGATATCGACCATAGCGTTACGCACTGCCCGCGAAACGCTGATCGGGGTCTGATCCCCAACCCGAAAGATCTCAAGTTCCATACTGCGCCGGCCGTTAAAGCTGGCAAACCGCTCACTGTCCTCGAAGCTTTCGGTAACCTTGGCCAGCTGGTCAAGGGTAACCACACTGCCGTCAACGCTGGTAATGATCGGAATTCTGGCGAAGTCACGCGCCAGGTCGCGGCGATCGGCCACCCGCAACAGGATATCCCCTCCCCTGGCCTTGATCGATCCTCCCGGAATCTCGACCGCAGCAGACGCGATACGATTGGCCACATCATTAACAGTTAAACCGTAGGAACGCAGGGTCGGCTGAGAGATCTCGACGTGGATCTCGACATCCCGAACACCACGCAGGTCGATCTGGGTAATCTCAGGGCTCTGCAATAGACGGTCGCGAACCTGTTCGACGGTCTCCCGCAGGACGATTTCTGGAACATCGCCATAGATTTGCACGTTGAGAACTTCGCGACGGCGAGCCAGCAAAGAGACCTGGGGCTGTTCGGCATCATCGGGAAAGGTGGTGATGCGATCAACCCCCTGCTTGATCTCCTGGTAGACTTTCTGCTGATCGCTATCGGCAAGCAGTTCAGCGTTGACGGTGGCATGCCCCTCACCGGCGATGGCCGTCAGCTCCTTGATCCCTTCCAGGCCGCGGACCGCCTCTTCAACAGCCAGCACAATCCCCTGCTCAACCTCCTCCGGGCTGGCTCCTGGATAGGCGACACTGATTCTCACCATGTCGAGTTCGAATGCTGGGAAGACTTCTTTCTTGATCTTTCCCGACATGTAGATCCCGCCACAGATCAGAAAGATCATCAGCAGGTTGGGCGTAACCCGATTGAAGACCATCCAGGCCAGCGGGCCTCGCTGCCAGGGTTCCAGGGGCGTCCGCTTCATGGAAGGTCCTTCGACAGCGCCTTATCAGCGGCAGCAGGCACGGTCTCCGCTAACCGCAGCGGCATCCCCTGTACCGGAGTCGCCAGAGCAGAGACGACCAGCAGTTCTCCGGAGCTCAGTCCATTGGCGACCAGCAGTTGGTCGCGTCCTCTGAAAATCACGTCGACAGGACGGATATCGAGTCGGTTCTCCGTATCCATGATCCACAACGCACCATCACGAACCAGCTGGCGATCGACGGCTGCCACATTGGCCACCTGGCGCCCCTCGATCTCAAGTCGCACATAGCTATCGACCAAAAGAGCTGGCTTGCGGCCGCTATTGTTCTCCTCAAGGGCCAGCGGGTCGTCGACCGCGATCAGCAGCTGTGCCATTCTCCCCTGCTCTTCAAGGCCGGCAGCAAGGCTGATCACCTCACCCTTGCGAAAGTCAGCTTCACCCCAGGCCGCAGGATCATAAACCCGCACATGGGATCCAGGTTGTCCCCTGCCATCAGGCAACACCACCCACGGCAACTGGCTGACCGGAATTAAGGCTTCAACCCAGTAGCGGTCGGTTCCGGCCAGGCGGGCAAGATCCGTTGAGCTGCTCACCCGCGAACCGAGCTCAACATCACGGGATAAAACCGTGGCATTAAAAGGAACCTTGACCGTTGCGCGTGCCTGGTCGAGCTGTGCCTGCTCGAGGCGCGCCCGCGCGGCGTCGACTGCCGCCCGGAGACTGGCATATTGCGGTTTACGCAGCATCAGTGCCTGCTGGTCAGCACTCACCTGTTCCCCGAGCAAGGCCAGCTCCTTTTGAGCAACCAGCTGGTTGCCACGTTCCAGGTCCAGTTCCGCCTCGGCACGAGCCAGTTCACTTTGTCGTTGGATCACCTCCAGCCGGTAGTCGGCGCTGTCGATCTCCAACAGGACTTCCCCCTTGCCAAGCCGACCTCCAGGAATAAAGCGACGGTTAAGACCGAGCACTTCACCGCCGACTTGCGCCCTGAGAGTCACCGTGCGGCTCGGCATGACTCGACCCATGGCGTTGACCCAGGCAGCCTGCGAAGAGAACTCGACAGGTCTCACTTCGACCAGCGTCGCGCTGCGCACTTTCGGGCGCGGTTTGGCCTTGGGGCCAGTCTGCAGCAGCCACCAGGCCGCTGCTGCAGCAACCAGCAACACTATCGCCGGCAACAACAGGCGCAGGACAGCATATGAGACCCCGGATTGCTTCTCGGGCAATTGCGAAGAGAGATCACTCATGGTGGGCATCCAGAGAAAAAGATGAAGACTGTTCGGGAGTTACGCGGAGTTCATGATTGCAGGTTCCGCCGAGGGCCAGGTAGAGATCGACGCGGTAACCGATCAGTTCGCGCTGGGCTGTCAGGTAGCGGCGCTGCAGCGACTGATGGGAGGTCAAAGCTGTGAGTACCCGCTGGTAGTTTTCAACCCCCTGCAGGTAACGGTCGCGAATACTTTGCAAGGCGATCTGCGACGACTCCACTTGCCGATCGAGACTCGTCAGGTAATGGCGCTGCTGCTCTTCCCTGGCCAGGGCATCCTCGACTTCGCCGACAGCCACCAGGACAGCCTGAGCGTACTGATTGAGAAGTTCGGTAACCACTGCCCTGGCGCGGTCAGCCTCGGCGCGCCGTCGGCCACCATCGAGCAACGGACCGGCCAGGTTGGCCGCCACAGAAGCGAGCCAATCATCGAACAGTTGGCTGCCATGTTCGGCCGATGACTGCAGTCGAGCCGTCAGCCCGATAGTCGGCAAGCGCTCGGCAACGGCAACAGCCAGACGGTGATCGGCAGCCTGTAATCGATGCCACAGGCTAAGGACATCAGGACGATTATGAAGCAACTCTGCTGGCAATCCAGTTGCCGGCAATAGTGGCAACTTGGGTAATGAGCCCGACAAACTCGACTTTCCAAGCCCAGGAGAGAGTCCGGTAAGAACTGCCAACTGATGCTCGAGAACTGCACTCTTCGCCTTGACAAGAGCCATCTCTCCAAGTGCGGCTTCGACCACCTGGCGTTGCTGGAGAAGATCAGCTGCCCCCACCTGTCCAACCTCAAACTTCTGGTTTACCAGGTCCAGAACCTGATTGCTGGCTGCCAACTGCTCGGAGAGGAGGGTCTGTTGGCCACGCTGTTCGAGCAACTGATACCAGGTATCGACGACCTGGGCAGAAAGTGTCAGTGCGGCGGCAGATAGATCGTAGCTGCTGGCAACGACATCTGACAGAGCCGCATCCCGACTGGCACGGATTCTCCCCCACAGATCGATCTGATAGCTGGCGAACAGTTCCAGCCCGTAGTCGCGACTCGTACTATCTCCCGTTGCCGACTCACTGCGACTGCGTACCATAGAAGCCACGGAGGTCAAGGACGGCATCAACTCGGCACCAGCACGGCGGGCCACGGCGCGGGCTTGATCAAGGCGAGCCTCGAAGCTACGTAAACTGAAATTTTCTAAAAGGGCTATGCTGATCAGGGAATCGAGTTGCGGATCATCGAAAACGAGCCACCAGTTACCGTGGCTCACTTCTCCCCCTTGCTGACTGAACGTCGCAGGGAGTTCGAAGGGCTGCTCAGGACGGTCTGTGAGCGGCACACATCCAGCCCCCCCGAGCAGCATCCAGCTCACCAGCAGCCAAACGAGCAATCTCAGTCGATGATTCAGACCGAGCGACCCGCCTCGCCGCTCTGCCGTCGATGGCATGTAGTCAGGGGGTGCCGAGATTGTCATCGACATCGACTCCGTATTTCGCGAGCCGGTAGCGAATCGACCGGAAGGTGATCCCCAGCAGATCGGCTGCAGATTTGCGCACCCCCCCTGTCTTGTTGAGCGCTTTGAGCAAGATTTCTTTCTCGATCTCACCTAGGTAGGCATCAAGATCCATCCCGGTATCGGGAATGTCCGTCAACGGGGTGACCGTTCCAGACATGCCGGTCACCAGGTTCGGTGGGAGGCAATCGAGGCTAACCTCTCCACCCTGCCCCAGGACTGTCGCCCGTTCGATGACATTTTCCAGCTCGCGCACATTCCCCGGCCAGTGGTAATCGATCAGTCTCCGCATCGCCTCGTCGGTAACCTTTACTGACTCCTCACCGGTGAACTGTTTCCAGAAATGATTAATCATGATCGGGATATCTTCGCGACGCTGGCGCAGGGGAGGCAGATCGATGCGAATCACATTGAACCGGTAATAGAGGTCCTCGCGAAAGCTGCCTGCGGCAACCGCCTCCTCGAGATGGCGATTGGTAGCAGCCAGAATCCTGACATCGGCCTTAAGATTTTTGTTGCCGCCAACCCGTCGGAACTCGTTCTCCTGCAGAACCCGCAGCAGTTTGACCTGCATCAACGCCGGAAGCTCACCGATTTCATCGAGAAAAACAGTCCCCCCCGCTGCCGTTTCGAACAGTCCCTCTTTCTGTTTGATGGCTCCGGTAAACGAACCTTTCTCATGGCCGAACAGCTCGCTCTCCAGCAGGTTTTCCGGGATCGCCCCGCAGTTGATCGGCACGAAAGGCTGCTCGGCCCGATCACTGTTGTAGTGAATGGCCCGGGCCACCAGCTCCTTGCCGGTCCCCGACTCTCCGGTAACCAGCACCTTGACCTGGCTGGTAGCAACCTTGCGGATGAGACTGAAGACATCCTGCATCGCCTTCGATTTGCCGATCAGCCCTTCAAAGGAGTAACGCCTCCCCAGCTGCTCCTTCAAGGCCAGGTTTTCCCGGCGCAGGTCACGTCGTTCCAGGGCATTTTTAACGATCAGGCGGATCTCTTCGTTCTTGAACGGCTTAGTAATGTAGTCGTAGGCCCCCTGCTTCATGGCTTCGACCGCCTCCTCAGTGGTTGAAAAGGCGGTCACCATCAACACAACGGTTTCCGGGGTACGTTCCTTGATATGAGAGAGGAGCTCTAGCCCCCCCATGCGCGGCATTTTCATATCAGAGATCACTAGATCATAGCTGTGCTCACGCAGGTGCACCACGGCCTGCGCACCATCGACCGCTACATCGACCAGATAGCCTTCGCGGTGCAGCATGATACTCAAAAAATCCCGCATGCTCTGTTCGTCGTCAACGACCAGGATTCGGTGTCGGTTACTGTCGGTCTTCATGGATTCCTTTCACGGATCTGCCTTAACCGGCAAGATTGAAGATCAATGTCTGATACCAGCAGGAACGCATCAGCAAGCCTGCCGACATTTGGGGGGCAATTCGATAATAAATCGCGCTCCCCCCAGATTGCTAGGCTCAACATAGACCCGTCCTTCATGGGCTTCGATGTTGGCATAAACATTGGCCAGTCCCAGGCCGGTCCCTCGGTCTTTGGTTGTAAAAAACGGCTCGAAAATCTTGTCACGATCCGATTCCAGAATTCCCGGCCCGCTATCCTCAATGGTGATCAGGCCTGCTGCGGAATCGGCCAAAACCAGAACCTCGCCGGTCGGTTGGGAGGCTTCGACCGCGTTAAGGAGCAGGTCCCAGAGGGACTGACGGATCTTCTGACGATCGACCTGCATGACCATCTTTTGCGAAAAAGATTTCAAAATCTCGACCTGCCCGGCCTGACCGCCAGCCTGCAGCAGATCGGTCAGCTCATTGAGCAGCAGTGAAAGGTCGATGCACTCGAGTTGCAACGGCGTCGGCCGGGCAAAATTCAGGAAATTGCTCAGCAGTTGGCTGAGTCGGTCGGCCTCCTTAACCACAATCCCCATCAATCGGCGATTCTCCTCGCTGATCTGCGCGTCTTCGGCAAGCAGTTGCACCGAACCGCTGATCGACGCCAGGGGGTTGCGAATTTCATGAGCCAGTCCTGACGCCAGGCGCCCCACCGCCGCCAGTCGGTCATTGCGTTTGAGCTGCTCTTCAAGAATTTTGTATTCGGTCAGGTCCTGAAAAGCGATCAGTAATCCGAGGTTCACACCATGAGAATCCTGAACTTGGCTCGCCGAATAACCCAGGGTCAAGTCGGTCTCCCCCTGGCGATAAAAGGCCTCGCCGCGTTCGATGGTTGCCACCGACGAGGGGTCGACCTGATCGAACTCAGGAAACAACTCCTTCAGTGGCCGATTGTAGACCTGATCGAGGCGATATCCGGTCATCCGGCTTGCCGCCTGATTAAAAGAGCGGATCCTCCCCTGGGTATTGATAATCATCAGACCACTGTTGATGTTGCTGAGGATCGCCTGGTTAAGCCGCTCCAGTTCCGCATAGTCGATCTCGCGTTGTTCTCTAGCCTCCTCACTGACCCGCAGCCGTTCGGCCAGGGAACCACTGAGCAGGGCAGTCAGGAAAAAGGCTCCTACATGCAGAAACACCGCATAGAAAACTTCTGACTGCTGCAACCCCTGAGGATAGGCGCGCTCACCAAACATCGGCAGGTAACCGAAAAATTGCAGATCGAGCAAGCTGCCGAAGAGAATTGAAGATGCCGAAGCAACAATCAGTAGCTGACTTCGTGGCAAAAAAAGACTGGCAGCAATGATCACCAGGATAAACAGGAACGAGTAGTGGCTCTCCTGGCCGCCGGTCATATAGATCACCAGCAGCACGAACAACAGATCCCAACTCAACTGGAGATGAATGAACAGACGGAAACGTCGAAGGTGGCCGAGGATTGCTGAAGAGAGAGTGGTCTGCAGGATCGCAGCGGCCGTCAGGTAAGCCAGACAACGTGCCACCAGGGAGGTCTCCCAGGAGGCTTCGCGCAGTTGGAAAACTATGGTCCCGCCGAGGAAGAAACAGACAACAACAAGCCGAACCGCGAGATACCAGTTGATCAGCTTGCGGGAAGAATTTTGCGCGGATATCTCATGTAGCGCGCCGGACATCGCCCCGGACGGTCAACCGCCCACAGTCCCGGCCAGTTTGAATATCGGCAGGTACATGGCAACGACCAGACCACCGACCGTGGTGCCGAGAAAAAGCATCAACATCGGTTCCATCATGGCCGTCAGGTTGCCGACAGCATCATCAACTTCATCATCGTAAAAATCAGCAACCTTGTTGAGCATGGTGTCAATGGAGCCAGACTGCTCACCAACCGCAATCATCTGACAGACCATGGGAGGAAAGACCCCAGATTTTTCAAGGGGCTCGGCAATTGTCTTTCCTTCACTGATGCTCTGGCGCACCTTGTAGATGGCGTTTTCGACGACTTTGTTGCCGGCTGTCTTGGCGACGATCTCCAGACCATCGAGAATCGGCACCCCGCTGGAAATCATCGTCCCCAAAGTTCGGGTAAACTTGGCGACTGCTACCTTGCGGATCAGTACCCCCATGACCGGCAGCTTCAAAAAGATGGCGTCCATCTGCAACCTGCCCGCGGGGGTTTTGTAGATCCGCTTAAGAATGAACATGATCGCCCAAGCGGCACCGATCATGACCAAAATGTAACTCTGAATAAAGTTACTCAGGTCGATGACAATTTGGGTAGGCATCGGCAAAGTGCCCCCGAAATCGGCGAACATCTTCTCAAATGAAGGAATAACGAAGACCAGGATCACGGCAATGACCACCACGGCAATCCCGATGATCGTCGCCGGATAGGTCATGGCGCTCTTGACCTTTTTCTTGAGTTTAAGCGCTTTTTCAATATAGGCAGCCAGACGGTTGAGAATGGTGTCTAGAATGCCACCGATTTCACCAGCGGCAACCAGATTGACATACAGATCGTCAAAGGCCTTGGGGTGCTTTTTCAAGGCATCGGCGAAAGTCGATCCGGATTCGACATCCTCCTTGATCTTGACCAGGATTTTCTTGAAGGTTTTGTTCTCTTGCTGCCTGCCGAGGATGTCGAGACACTGTACCAGCGGCAGACCGGCATCAATCATGGTGGCAAACTGGCGTGTAAAGACCACGAGGTCCTTGGTGGTCACCTTGGGCTCGAACCCCGGAATGGATAGCTCGATATCCAGACCCTTGCCGCGCTCTTTGATGTTGCCCGGAGCCAGGCCCTGACGGCGCAGCTGTGCTTGGACGGCTTCGACGTTGGGCGCCTCCATTTCGCCCTTCATCACCGTTCCGGTCTTGGTCGTTGCTTCCCAGGCAAACTTTCCCATGATCAGCCTCTCGATTTAATGTAGCGTGCCCAATCAGTGATTGCAGTCGTTGCGACACTCACCGTTTGTTGGCCACACCGGTCTGGACTCCACGTTTGAGAACCGCCTGCGGATTGGACATCATCTCTTTCAATTCCTCGACATCCGGCGACCGGGCGATGGCGTCATCCATACTGATCTTCTTGCTGTGATAAAGGGAGAACAGGCACTGGTTCATGGTCTGCATGCCGTACTTGTCCTGCCCCATCTGCATCTGCGAGTAGAGTTGGTGAATCTTGTCATCACGAACCAGTGCGCGGATCGCGGTATTCGGTACCATAATCTCCAGAGCCAGTGCTCGACCTCCGCCGATACGCGGAATCAGGGTCTGGGACAGCACCCCCTCCAGTACGAACGACAGCTGGGTGCGCACCTGCTGCTGCTGGTTGGTGGGAAAGACATCGACGATCCGGTTGATGGTCTGCACCGCGCCGTTGGTATGCAGGGTAGCAAAGCAGAGGTGGCCGGTTTCGGCAATGGTCAGGGCCGCCTCGATGGTCTCCAGGTTGCGCAACTCGCCAAGCAGGACGATATCGGGGTCCTGGCGCAGAATATATTTGAGAGCGTTCTGGAACGAATAGGTGTCGGTGCCAACCTCGCGCTGGTTGACCACGCACTTCTTGTGAGGGTGTATATATTCGATTGGATCTTCGACGGTAATAATATGTTCATGCCTAGTATTATTGATCTCATCGATAATCGAGGCCAGAGTCGTGGACTTACCGGAACCGGTGGGACCGGTCACCAGCACCAGGCCGTTCGATTTCTTGGAGATCTCGTCAACGACCGGCGGCAGACCCAACTCCTGAAAACTGAGAAACTTGTAGGGGATCAGCCGGAACACCCCGCCCAGGGCCCCACGCTGCATGAAAACATTACCGCGGAACCTGGCCAGACCTTTGACCCCGAACGAAAAGTCGAGTTCATGATTCTCTTCGAACTTGCGTTTCTGGACTTCGGTCAGGATGCTGTAACAGATGTTCTTGGTATCAGCAGGCAGTAGGTTGCGCGTCTTCATCGGCGTCATCCGCCCGTTGACACGGATCTGCGGCGGGGTGCCGGTGGTAATATGCAGATCGGAAGCGCCCTGCTCCACCATGGTTTTCAGCATCTGCTGTATCGAAAAATCGGTCGTTTTTTGTTCATCCATCATCACAGTATCCAGATTGGCAGCAGTGACCGGTCAGAGAACACCTTCGGGTCAGTATCAGTCATCGGCGACGGTGCAACGCATCACCTCTTCAAAGGAAGTAACCTGTTCTCCAACTTTTGACAGCGCAGCCTGACGCATGGTCTTGACGCCAAGGCGCATCGATTCACGTTTAAGCTCGGCAGTGTTGGCCCCGGAGAGGATCAGTTCCCGCAACTCCTCGAACAATGGCATCACCTGGTAAAAACCGACCCGCCCTTTATAACCGGTGTCGTTGCAGATGGAGCATCCCTCACCTCGATAGCAGACCATACTTTCGGCCTGATCTTCGGGAACGCCGGCCTGGATCAAGGTCGCTTTCGGTATCTCCTAAGGGACCTTGCACTCCTGACAGATCCGCCGGCCCAGGCGCTGCGCCGTGATCAGGTTGACAGCCGAAGCCACCAGGAAGGGCTCGATCCCCATGTTGAGCAGGCGGTTGACAGTGGCCGGAGCATCGTTGGTATGTAGCGTCGAGAGCACCAGGTGCCCGGTGAGCGCCGCTTTGACGCCGATCTCCGCCGTTTCAAAATCGCGGATTTCACCGATCATGATGATATCCGGGTCCTGCCTCAGAAAGGCGCGCAGGGCCGACGCAAAATTGAGGCCGATCTCTTCGTGCATCTGCACCTGGTTGATGCCAGCGAAGTTGAACTCCACCGGGTCCTCGGCGGTCGAGATGTTTTCCGTCACCTTGTTGAGTTCGGCGAGCGCCGAGTAGAGGGAGACGGTCTTGCCGGAACCGGTCGGCCCGGTCACCAGCACCATACCGAACGGCTTGTGAATCTGCTCCTTGAACCACTTGAGCGACCGCTCCTCATAGCCGAGTTTGTTCATGTCGAGCTGCAGATTCGATTTATCGAGCAGCCGCAGACACATTTTCTCGCCGAACAGAGTCGGCAGGCAGTTGACCCGATAGTCCATATCCTGGCCACCGGGAAGCTTGATCTTGATGCGTCCGTCCTGGGGCAGACGACGTTCGGAGATGTCCATCTCCGACATGATCTTGAGACGGGAGGTGATGGCATTCTTGAGCTTCATCGGCGGCTTCATCACCTCGTGGAGCACACCGTCGATCCGATAACGCACCCTGAACGATTTCTCGTAAGGCTCGATATGAATATCCGACGCCTTCTTCTTGATGGCATCGGTCAGGATCAGATTGCACAGTTTGACGACCGGCGCATCTTCGCTGGCCTTTTCCAGGGAACTGACATCGATCTCATCTTCATCTTCAACGACCTCCAGGTCAATATCTTCAAGGTTGCCCATGACATCGTCGAACGATGCCGACTGATCGTAGTACTTGTCGATGGCTTGTTTGATGCTCGCCTCGGAAGCAACCACCACCTCGACATTGTAGCCGGTCATGAACTTGATATCGTCGATGGCAAAGATGTTCGACGGATCAGCCATGGCAACGATCAGCGTTGACCCCGCCCGGTTGACCGGAATCAGCTGGTACTTCTGTACCACCTCGGGGGCAATCAGCTTAATCACATTGGGATCAATCTCAAATTCATTGAGATTGATGGACGGCACGCCGTACTGGCGCGACAGGAACGCCGCCAGATCCTCTTCCTTGATGAAGCCGAGCTTGACCAGACTGGCTCCAAGCCGCCCACCGGAGGCTTTCTGTTCAGCGAGAGCCTTGGCCAGTTGTTTGTCATCAATGAGTTTGTTGCGAACCAGAAGTTCGCCAAGACGATTTGCAGACATGGAAAACGTAACCCCTCAGTAAAAACAATCTTCGGCCATCTTAGACGTGCAAAGCGAGACTGTCAAGCAGATCAACCTTCTGGTAGAAAGTGACTAACAGGCTGAAATCAAAAACTTTCCCGATGACAATAAGCTCTCGGAGCGGACGAGAATCCGGTCTGTTGAGCATGGATTGGTGTCAATTCACCTCATGATCGACGCAAGGGCCACCAGCAAGATCCCCGCAATCAAGATAGTCCCGGTATTCAACGATCTGTCTGCCCTGCAAAATCGAACGAGTCTTGTCAACATCGACGCGCACCGCCGTCTTCAGATCCTCCGCCGAAGCAAACCGCTGCTCATCACGCAGCCGTTCAACGAAATAGAGACGCAGAGTCTCGCCGTACAGATCTCCGACAAAATCGAGGAGATGAATTTCCAGACGGGATTCGATCCCTGCAAAGGTCGGTCGGCGGCCTAGGTTGACAACCGCATCGAAATAGCGGGCGCACCATTTGACCTTGACTGCGTAGACCCCCGGGCAGGGGAGCAGTTCCTTTTCGGTCTGCAGGTTGGCCGTCGGGAACCCGAGGTTGCGCCCCCGGCCATCGCCATGAACCACCACCCCATCGAGAGTGAAATTACGCCCCAGCACCTCAACCACCTCGGCAACCTGACCTGCCAGGATGGTCTGGCGGATGCGGCTTGAGCTATAAACCAGTTCACCTCTGCTGATCGGCGGCAGCACTTCGAGTTGAAACCCTCTCCGTGCTGCGATCTCGCGTAGAAAATCAATATTTCCCTGCCGGTTCTTGCCGAATGCGTAGTCATAGCCGACGATCAGACAGCGCATAGCGAGACCCTCGAGCAGAATCTCCTCGACAAACCGTTTAGGGGGCAGTTCGGCAAATTCCCGGGTAAATGCGATGATCAACAGCAGATCGATGCACGAAGCATCGATTAACCTGACCTTCTCCTGTGGAGTGTTGATGCGCAACGGTGCCCGTTGCGGAGCCAAAAAGCGCAGGGGGTGCGGCTCGAATGTAAGCACCGCCGAACTGGCTTGCAGCTCCTGAGCCTTGTTGACCACCTGCCGGAACATCTCCCGGTGCCCCAGATGGACTCCGTCAAAATTGCCGATGGTCAGAACCGTGCCAGCAGACGGTGGCTTAAACTGACTGAGTTCTTTGATGATTTTCATCGCGACTTGTGAGCCGGCCGGGGCCGACGAGAGGCACCGGGAGATCGTGGTCTGCTCTCATGGTCGAGCAACCGGAAATCTATTTCACGACGATCCTGGTCAACCTTGTGAACCAGAACCTCAACCTCACCGCCGATCTCAAAGATGCGACGACGGTTCATACCGACCAGGCGATGACGCTCCTCCTCATACTGGTAGAAATCATCCTCGAGGGTCGAGACGTGAACCAACCCCTCGACAAAAAAAACCTCGAGCTCGACAAAAAACCCGAACGGCTGCACCGAAGTGACCAATCCAGAAAAGGTCTCGCCAACCTTTCCGGCCATGAACTGGCACTTCTTGAGGTTGACTATGTCCCGCTCCGCCTCCATGGCCCTCCGCTCAGCCAAAGAGGCCTGCTGCGCCAACTCTTCGAGGCGAGTATCGACCGGTCCCTTCCCCCCCGCTTTGGTGGCCAGACGCTGTTTTAGTATCCGGTGAACCAGCAGGTCAGGATAACGTCTGATCGGCGAGGTGAAGTGACAGTAGCTGTCGGAAGCCAGGCCGAAATGGCCGCGGTTGACCGTCGAGTAGCAGGCCTGCGGCAGGCTGCGCAACAACACATGGTTGATCACCCGCTCTTCTGGCAGACCGCCAACCCGATCGAGGAGAGCCTGTAAAATTCCCGGTTTAATCCCTTCACTGGGGATGGCGATCCCCTGATTGAACCAGGCGATGAACTCCTGAAATGCGCTTAATTTTTCAGGGCTCGGCGCGTCATGAACCCTGAAGACCAGAGGGATTCGCTCACTTTCCAGCCAGCTGGCCACCGCCTCATTGGCCGCCATCATGAACTCCTCGATCAGACGGTGGGCAAGATTGCGCTCGGCACGCACGATGTTTTCCGGTCGGCCCTGCAGATCGAGCAGGATGTCGGCCTCGGGGAGGTCAAAATCGAGACTGCCCCGCTCCCTCCGCCGCTGGATGCGTAGCTTGGCCAGGCGAGCCATGGCTACGAGATCGTCCATTCGCTCCGCTTGCCGGTCAACGGCTTGCGACTCTTTGTCGACCAGGGCAGCGGCCACTTCGCTGTAGGTCAGCCTGGCCCGGCTACGGATCACCGCTGGATAAAAACTGGTGGCAGTTCGCCGACCAGCATCATCGAAGTCAAGCTGTGCCACCATCACCAACCGCTCGACGTCCGGGTTCAACGAGCAGATTCCGTTACTGAGGCTCTCGGGGAGCATCGGCAGACAGACGCCGGGGAAATAGACACTGGTCCCGCGCTCCCTGGCTTCCCGGTCGATGGCGCTCCCCGGCTTGACATAGTGGGCCACATCGGCAATAGCGACCAGTAGCCGATAACCATGACCGTTCAAAGTCTCAATGGCCACGGCATCATCAAAGTCTTTGGCAGACTCGCCATCGATGGTCACAAAGGGGGTTTGCCGCAGATCCCTGCGACCAGGCCAGTCGGTCTCAAGGACCGATCCGGGGATATGCCGCGCTTCTTTCAGACAGGAGAGACCGAACTGGGCGGGGAGACCAAATCGGACTGCCGCGACCCGAACCTCAACCTGAGGGTCGTCGGGTGCACCAAGCACCTCGACAACTTGTGCCAGGGCCGCGCGAGAACGTTCGGGGTACTGGGTAATCTCGGCGATCACCATCTGGCCGGGTCTGGCTCCGCCGCTAGCCTCCGGAGGGATCAACAGATCGTCGTGCAGCTTGGGATCGGCCGGAACCAGGTAGCCAACCCCCCGACCGAGTTCATAACGGCCAACCACCTGGCGCAGGGCCCGTTGTTCAACACGAATAACACGACCTTCCGGCTTACCGGTTCGTCGGCCTCGCTCCATGCGGGCAACCACCCGATCGCCATGCATGGCAGGCCGCACATAACGGGCAGGGACGAACAGGTCCGCCCCCCCTTTAGCCGGGGTCACAAAACCGTACCCCTCACGATGCAGGCTAAGCGTACCGACCACCAGGCTGACCTTGTCGGGAAGAGCGAAACGTCCCCCCTTGAGTTGCACCAGGCTGCCGTCCCGCACCAACCCCTTGAGAATGCGTCCGATCTCTCTACGACCCGAGGCGTTGAGGTCGAACTCCGTCTGAAGTTCCTTCAGACTGACCGGGCGATTAGCCCGTCGACTGAACAGTTCGAGGATGTCCTTGAGATCGGTCACCAGATTTCTCACTCCAGGGTTGCCGGTCACACAAAAGCGCCCCCACATCTCTGACGAATGGGGGGCGCCCTGGCTCAGACCTTTGGAGATTCCGGCACCTTGGGAGGAGCACTCCCCCGTGCCCAGATGTGCTGACCAAACTTGTGATAGCCATGAACATTGAACAGACGCATATCGGCTTCAGGGTCGACTTCGAGAACTTCTCCATTCAAAAGGGGCTTGAGATATTTGGATAACACAGCCCCACCGCCACCGGTGATCACCATGGCATCGATATCCCAGTCATCGACCCACAGACGATCGATTTCATTGGCAATCGAGGTCGCCAGCTGGTTGAAGACCTGCTCCGACAAACCCTTGAGATCGTAGACCTTGCCACGGATTTTGATATTCCCCTTATCGATGGCTTCGAACAGCCGGTAGAGCTCGACATTGACACCGCTGTTTTCACGAAGTTTGGTGGCAATCACGTTGAATGCCCGGGCAATCCCGGAATCGGTGGTGCGGCTGCCACGCTCCGAATAACGCATCTTGTCAGAAATGGTGTAATCAGAGGTGCGGAAACCGACATCGATGATGCCGATCTTCTCTTTGACCAGCCGTTTGTCACTGAGTTCCCCCTGCTCGTTGAGCATCAGGTTGAACAACGAACCGAAGGGCTGTGGTATCACCCTGACCTTGTCGATCTTGATCGACTTCTCCTCGCGCTTGCCAGAAGCATCGGTCAGGGCCAGTTTGTGCTCGCCAACCAGCAGCTTGGCGAGTTCATCTTTGTGAGTGCGATAGGAACCGATGGGCAGCCCGGTCACCAGGTTGACCGGAACAAACCCCTTGACCATTTTGGCCGCAGACGCCAGGGCGAAAACCTTGGCGAACTTGCTGATGAACTGGGCCTGGTCGAGGGTAAAGAAACGCACATTACTCTGCCGCTCTGCCAGCTCACCGACAAAATAGGATTTGCCGTCAACTTCGATCTGTAAATGGGCCTGACCTCGGGTTTCCTCCCCGAGAAGCGCTTCCCGGAACTGAAGATCCGTCGATTCCCCGAGCACCGATTTGAAAATCAGGTTCTGAATGCCGTCGGTCGCTTTGGTGAAACCGAACCCAATATCAATACCGAGAATTTCCACTGTTCACCTCCATGATGAGTTGCACGCACAAAACCAAGCTGCATCAACTATAGGTAATCACTGAAGTGGATGCAAGGAGTTCTCGTCAATGTTTGCAGTCTTCCGAGAGAGAATCATTGCCCCGCGCGTTTAACTCTCTTAGCCGTTTCTCCGCAAAAAAATCTCCCTGGCCAGGTCACTGTCGACGGCAAACTCGGAATTGCCGACTTTAAAGATGAACGCCGGATAATGACGGATCAGCGACAGGACGTTGCCGGGCAACACCCCCATGCTCATCAGTTTCTGCATCTTGCTGACATCTGTGGCAGCCAGGTAGGCAATTTCCCCACTCTCACCGGCCTTGAACTCGGTCAACGCCACGACGCCAACCTCCCCTTCCTCGCGGGCTTGCTGGCAACAGGTTCCTGGAGGTATCGGCTTACCATGTGGGCAGGTTGTCGGATGATTGAGCAGGGTGCAGATCTTGGTATCGACCCCATGGTGCAAGAGGTGTTCAAACTCGCAGGCACGCTCATCGGCTGAGGCATCCTTGATATCGAGGATGTCCATCATCAACCGTTCTGCCAGGCGATGCCTTCTAACGGTCATGCGGGCCTCCTCGCGCCCTTCGCGACGTAACAGGACCCGCTCGCCACGGATCTCGACATAAGCCAGGCGGCTCAGTTCGGCAAGGGCTTCATCGTCTGCCGTAATTTTCAAGTCCTCGAAATGAGCAGCATCGTCTTCTCCCTCAACCGTAACAATCCACAAAGTCTCCAGGATCTCTTCAGCTCGCGCTGACACTTTCATCAATTCGTTCCTTTCAGTGATTGATATTATTTTGCAAGCGTCGGGTCATTGGTCATCGTCCTTGGACACCCACTTACCGAAGCCGTGCGTCCAAGCTCCCTCTTGCCCGTCCAAGGGGTTCTCCTGTCCACAGTAGGGGCAGTGAATCTTGCGACAACCCCCTCGACCACAAGCACCACATCCTTTGCTCTTCATCATGTCTGGAGTCAGCTCATTCCCACAAAAACGGCAGTTCACGACAGTATCCCCGTGACCAGCAAAACCCGGTTCAAAGTATAACCGACTCCAAACGCCAGTGCGGTCACCAGCAGGAAAATGGCCGTTGACACTTTCCAGCCACGCTCCTTCTGCATAATCAAGAACTGAGCAACACAGGGGACAAACAGAGTCAGAGTAACGGCGGCAACAGTCAGCTGAACCGGGTTGAGCAGGCCGTTGGTCTGCAGGTCATAGAGGCCTGCAGCACCAAAATCTCGTCGAAAAAACCCGAGGATGAAGGCAGCCGAGGCCTCGGCCGGCAGCCCGAGCGCCGCCATCACCGGGCGCATGCCCCGTACCAGACCATCAAGCAGCCCGCTGAGCTTCCCCGCCCACAAAATTACCGAAGCAACCATAAAGAGAGGGAAGATTTCCAGAAAATACCACTTCATGCGGGTCAACGTTTTGACCAGGACGTTGCGCAGTTGCGGAAGGCGCATCGGGGGAAGCTCCATGTAAAACATCGGCCGCTCACCGGGAACCACTTGCGCCGCCAGCAGGCCGACCAGCAGAAAGACACCGCACATGGTCGCCATCCAGACCAGCAATGAGCCGCTGACCCCGGAGAGCAGGCCGAGAATCACCCCCATCTGGGCGCTACAGGGGATGGCCAACGCCAGCAGTAGAGTGGAAATAATCCGCTCGCGCTTGGTCTCCAGGGTGCGGGTTACAACCGTGGCCATGGTGTCACACCCGAAACCGAGGACCATGGGAATGACCGCCCGTCCATTCAGTCCAATCTTCTTGAAAAGTCGATCGACCAGCATCGCCAGGCGCGGGAAATAGCCGCTGTCCTCGATCATGGCAAAGGCAATAAAAAAAGTGCCGACGATCGGCAGGATGATCGCCACCGCGTAACGCACCCCAAGGGTGAACAGCCCATATTCGCCAACCAACAGTTCGTTCAGCCAGTACCAGGGGATATAGCGGTTGGCCAGACCAATGGCCCAGGGGTTAAGGTATTCCTCGAAAATCGATCCTTCCAGAAAATCGACAATGGTTCCGGCACCGAATCCTCCGACAAACTGATAAAGTCCGAAGTAGAGGATCAGCAATAGCAACGGCACACCGGTCCAGGGACTCATGGTCACGGATGAAAGTTGCTCGGCAAATGACGGCCGAGCCTCGGTGTCCTGAGTAATCACCTCATCGAGCAGCCCCTTGCAGATCCGCCGCCGCTCAAGGTTGATCCGCAAGTTCAGGTCGACCCGACGCTCGAAAATGATCTCGTTGAGACACTTCTCGATGAGGGCAAACTGCTCTTTTTCAGCATTGCTGACCCGACCGAGAATCTCTTGGTCACGCTGCAGCATCAGCAGGGCCAGGCTGCGCTTGTCGATGATGTAGTGCGCTTTCATCAACGCCTCGAGGCGCCGCAGGTCTTTGTCGAGGTCGCTGGCATAAACAAAGCGGGTCCGCTCACCGCCGTAGCCGGCAATTGCCTCGCGGAATTCTGCTAAACCGCGTTTACGGGCGATCGCCGCGCCGACCACCGGAATCTGAAGCTTTTCGCGCAGCAGCGGGATATTGATCCCCATACCCAGCCGTTCAGCCTCATCGATAATATTGACCAGAAGAAGAAGCGGCAGCCCTGCCTCAATCAACTGCAGAGTCATCGGCAACATCCGCTCGAGGTTGCGGGCATCGACCACATGCACCACCAGGAAGGGACGCTCCTCAAGAAGGATCTGCCTGGCAACTCTCTCCTCCTCGGTAATCGGCAACAGGGAATACATGCCCGGTGTGTCGAGGACCGCGTAGCGCTCTCCGGCAATCTCACATTGCCCCCGGGACACTTCCACCGATGTCCCTGGATAATTTGAGACCGATGTATAGGCGCCGGTCAGGGTGTTAAACACCACACTCTTTCCGACGTTGGGATTACCGACCAGAATAATCTTCTTTTCGGGCTGCTGTTCAGCCATTCTCGACTCCAAACTTTCCAGTGTTTTTGATAATCATTTTCACAATGTTCCTCAAAAAAAAAGGCTTAGCCACAATCGTTGCACAAGCCGTACAGTTCAAGACGGTGATTCTCAATGGTGAAGCCGTGCTCGATAGCCACCTTGTGTTGCAACTCTTCGATCTGAGAGTTCTCGAACTCAACGATCTTGCCACAGCCTGTACAGATCAGATGATCATGGTGCTCATCTCGAGCCACCGACTCGTAGCGGGTCTGACCATCACCGAAATGCCGCTGCTGGGCAATACCGCATTCGGCAAACAGACGCAAGGTGCGGTAGACAGTTGCGTATCCGATACTCGGGTGCTTTTTGCGCAGCCGCAGATAGAGCTCTTCCGTAGAGAAATGACGTCCATCGCCAAGGAACTCATCAAGAACAAGTTCACGTTGACGGGTCGACTTAAGCCCCTGCCCGGCCAGGTAGGCACGAAACTCCTGACGTGCCTTGTTATTGACTTTATTCATACCACACCCAAATGAAATCGAATTTCAATTTAATCTAGAGGGACAGCGGAAGTCAAGGTCAAAATGACAGAGAGGGTTAGCCCACTGGGGGGGGGGGGGACATTCCATGATCTATCCTGAAGGAGGCATGACCTGGTAAAGGTAGATAGTTAACTGTCCCATCAACCCGAACATCAACATAATACCGACCAGCATCAGCAATAACCCGGTGAAAATCTCGATCAAGCGGATATGCTTGCGGAAACGGTTGAAGGCAACCAAAAACTGATGAAAAAGCAGGCCGGATAGCAAAAAAGGCAGGCCAAGCCCCAGAGAGTACACGGTCAGTAATGCGATCCCTTTGCCGGCCTGGCCGGTTGTGGCGGCAATCATCAGGATTGAGGCGAGTATGGGGCCGATGCAGGGGGTCCATCCGGCAGCAAAGGCTATTCCGACCAGGATGGTCCCCAGGTAACCGCTCGGCTTACGATGGAGATTGATACGTTTTTCGCCGAGGAGCAGGCCAAAATGAAACAGCCCGGAGATATGAACTCCGAACAGGAAAATCAGCAGGCCTCCAATCCGCTCGACCCAGTGCAGGCTTTCGCGCAGATGTTGCTGGAACTGGGCCGAGGCAACCCCGGCAATCGCCCCGAGCAGAACAAAAACCAGGCTGAAACCGAAGATGAAACAGAGTGCGTGGCGCAGAACTGTCAGACGCACCTTGGCGGAAGGGTGCTCGTCCTGCAGTTGAGCAAAAGAAAGTCCGGTAATATAGGTCAGATAGGACGGAATCAGCGGCAGAACACACGGCGAGAAGAAGGACAAGATTCCGGCGGTCAAGGCAATCCACAGAGTGATGTCGCTACTGGCTGTCAAGTGCTGTCCCTATAGCAATTCGCGAAAATAGGTGACCGTATCCGGGTCAGCCCAGTCAAATGCGCCGATTACCTTGTCATCAATGATACCATCCTTGCGGACCACAAAAGTCTCAGGGAATTTGTAAACCCCATAACGTTTCTGCACCACCGCCCGATCATCTAGAAGAATCGGGAATGAATGAGATGAGCTCTGCAGAAAACGGTCAACCGCCTGGCGCCCGTTCTGCTCGACATTGACCGCCAGAATCACGAAATTCTCGCCATTCATCAAGCGGTTCAGCTTTTCCATGGAAGGCATCTCAGCACGACATGGTGGGCACCAGGTTGCCCAGAAGTTGACCAGCACCAACTTGCCCCGTAGTTCCGACAAAGTGTAGCTGCTCCCATCGAAGGCAGACAGGGTGAAATCAGGCGCCAGCTTACCGACTTCAGCCGTCGAACCAGCCGGCTCTTGGGGTGAGCTGGAACTGCCAGAAAAGCCGAGATAGAGCCCGCCTGCTATTAAAATCAGCACAACCGCCAGTAGTGCAATCTGCCGCATAATCACCTTTCATATCTGACAACGGAGGAGAGAGGCACCTTTTTAACCGACCGTCAGATAACTGTCAATCTTCATATCCCTGCCCGCGCGCCACGCGAAACGTCGAACTGAAACGGGCGAAGACTTGCCCCTGTTCCCCAACCAGTTGCGCCTGACCGTAGAAGGTCCGACCTTGCGAACCGGTAACTTCGGCCTCGGCTGTTACCAGGCCGGAAAGAACCGGAGCCATAAACTGTGTTAACAGTTCGGTTGTCGCAAAGATCGTCCCTGCCGGCAGCAGGCTCTTGATCGCCATGGCCACCGCCGTATCGGCCAGAGTGACCATAGCCCCGCCATGCATTACACCGCCACCGTTGGCCAGCTTGACACGAAACGGCAAAGTCAGCACCGCCCGTCCCGCTTCGGACGACTCGATCTGTAAGCCGATCAACTGCTCAAATGGGGCCGTGTCGACCCAGCCGTCCAAACGAAACTGCTCTTGTCCCTGGTTGCGCAAGGCTTCAGGATCATCGTGAAGTTTCACGTTAAAAACTCCTTTACGGCAATTCCAACAGATAGCCGCGATTTGCACGTACCACCAGGAAACGCAGGGGGAGACGACCAATCTGCCCTTCCAGAAGTCGGGTGAGATCGGTTAGAGTCGATATCTTCTCCCCTTCGAGTTCGGCAATCAGGTCGCCGGGGCGTATCTCGATGCGGGCTGCAGCTGAACCTTGTCGAACAGCCCGCACTTCCACCCCCCGCTGACTGTCATCCACCGTCAGACCAAAAAACCGATCAAGATAATGCAGCGCATACCCATCGGGCAAGGCGCTCAGCTGGACTTGAATCTGCTCGACCTCGGTGCCACGCAAAATCTTCAGCGCCAATAACGAACCGGGCGGATAAGTGCGCAACAGCGAGGTGTACTCACTGGCCGTATCGATCTGCACACCATCAAGCTCCAGAATCACATCGGCAACCTGCACTCCTGCTTTGGCCGCCGGTGAACCAAGATCGACTTCGTTGACCAGAGCACCACCGGCGCCGCGCGCTTTGGCCATGCTGCGACTGATTTCACCGGCCAAAATCCCGGCATAGGCTGGACGCACCCGTCCATGATTGATCAGGTCAAAAGCGACCCGCTTGGCGACATTGATCGGAATCGCAAAACCAATACCCTGAGCCTGCTGGGCAATCGCGGTATTGATACCGATCAGCTTCCCCTCAATATTGATCAGCGGGCCACCGGAGTTGCCGGGGTTGATCAGGGCATCGGTCTGGATAAAGATCGACAACCCGCCGCCACCATCGGGGAGGCGACGCCGAGGTGCACTGATCACTCCGGTGGTCACCGAATTTTCAAGGCCAAGGGGATTGCCGATGGCGATCACAGTTTCACCGAGCAGCAAGTCATCGGAGCGACCAAGGCGCAGGCTGGGGAGCGGCTGTTCGGTTTCAACCTTGATGACCGCCAGGTCGAGGGCCGGGTCACTGCCGACCAGAGTGGCCTCTCGTTCCTGGGTCTCGCCAAGCAGTGCCACATAGATTCTTGAGGCTTTGTCGACCACATGGGCGTTGGTCAGCAGGTAACCGCGGGGGTCTATAATCGCTCCCGAACCGAGAGACTGGGTCCGATAAAGCCTGGATGAACCGAACTGGCTAAAAAAATCGTCAAAGAATGAGTCACCGAATCCGAAAAATGGCGAACTGCGCCGCCGCACCAACTGCTCGGTACGGATATTGACCACCGCTGGACCGGTCTCAGCAATCACCTC